>JAWUWJ010000075.1:0-10142 GCA_034111925.1 Crocinitomicaceae bacterium | reverse complement strand
GTCAATGAAACGTCATCAACCGCAAGAACGGATTTCTTGTTGTAGGTTTTGGTAATGTTATGTAGGATTACGCCGCTCATTTGAATTTGATTTCGCCGTACATTCCAATTTTAAATTTGCCGTCGTTTTTCACCCGCACTTTGATCGCATACACCAAGTTAGCGCGTTCGTCTTTTGTTTGAATCGTTTTTGGCGTGAATTCACCTTTGCTGTTGATCCATGTGATTACGCCGTTGGTTTCATTGAACCCGCCGTCTCCGTTATCGGTGAAAACCGTCACTGTTTGGTTCAGTTTTACTTTCGCCAATTGATCGCCTGAGATGTACGCACGAAGATCCATTTCAGTTAAATCCGCGATTTTGTACAACGGTTTGCCTGGAGCTGTCATTTCGTTTTCTCTGACATAAGTTGTCAGTACTGTACCGTCCATTGGAATTGACAATTGGCATTTCTTCAGTTTGTCATTGATTTGATCGATTTGCAATTCCATGCTGTTGGCGTCATTTGTAATGCCTTGAGAGCTTAAGGTCAACGTGGATTTAAGCGCCGCAATTTGGCTTTTAATCACGGCGATTTGTGCAATGACGTCATCCGATTGTTTTGACGTTGCTGCATTGCCTTCAACCAATTTGTCGACTCTTTTTTTCTCATTTTTCGCCGTTACTAATTGTGTTTGCAATCCAGCCAATTGAACCGAAACATTTGGGCGTTTTCCCAGCATCGATTGGATTTGCTCTTGCAATTGAAGTTTCATTAAATGCAGTTGAGTACTGTCCACGTATCCAATTTCTTGCCCTTTTTTAACAACTTGCCCTTCTTCCAAATTGAATTGTTTCAACGTTCCTGCAGCTTCCGAGGAAATGATAGTTTCCACGGCTTCAAATGATCCCGAAGCGTCAAAGGAATCGTCTTCAGAATTGCACGACGCAAGCAACAGCGATACTGTGATGGTGGATAAAATAGATGTGTATTTTTTCATAATCGTTTAATTTCCAGTTGTGAGTCTTATTTTTTGTTGTGCCATAAGCAATTGCACTTCATGTAAGGCTTTTGTTGAGCGCGCCTGATCCATCGCATTCAACGATGACACATACGTTGTTGAGGTTATTGTTCCGTTGGCCAATTGGATTTTTGCCGTTGCGAGAATTTCTTCGTGGAGTTCAATGATTTCAAGGTCTTTTTCAATGAGTTGCGCAATTCTTACCGTTTCGGCGTTTTGTTGCGCAATGAGCATGTTTGTATTAAATTCAAATGTTTCTTTTTGCGAATCGATCAGTTCTTGATTGATGGAAATGATTTGCTTTTCCTTTTTCATCGTGTAGTAACCCGTCAGGTTCCAATTCAATCGAAGTCCAGTTAGGTAATACCCATCGAATTCGCCATTTAACATGTTGAGTGCAGGTCGGCCATATCCTCCTTGAAAGAAGAATCCCAAATGCGGTAAATTCTTTGCCGAAATGAGGTCGGATTGAATGTTCAGCATGTTCTTTTGTTCTGCGAATAAATTCAATTCTGGTCGATTGATTGTGGTCATTACTTTGAGGCTTGTTGGTTGAGAAATTGATGTTTCCTCTGGAATTTCTTGTCCGATAAATTGTTCCAGCATTTGAATAAACGCCTTACGAGAAC
Source organism: Crocinitomicaceae bacterium (assembly GCA_034111925.1). Lineage (GTDB taxonomy): Bacteria > Bacteroidota > Bacteroidia > Flavobacteriales_D > Crocinitomicaceae > UBA4466. The sequence continues at coordinate 8,513 of JAWUWJ010000075.1, read as the reverse complement.
CTTCCATTTCAAGAATACGTTGGTCGGCTTTTATGTTCTCAATTTCGAGTTGGGCAGCAGCACTTTTCAGCGCGACACCATTTTCGATGGCTATTTCCAATTGCTTTTTTGAAGCGTCCAATTCTTTTTTCAGGACTTCCGTTTGTTCCAATTGCGCGTCAATGAGCAATGTTCCAAAGTAAATTTGATTGATACGTTCTTTAATGGCGTACAAGTCAACTTCCAATTGTTGCTCTTGCATATTTCCATTCGATTGCATCAACTCTTTTTGCGTTTTAATCGTGAACAGATCAGTGATTGGTTGATTGACTTCACCATAAATTCGATACTGATCGTTTGGAATTGGATCAATCGTTAATCCAGGAACTGCAAACGGAAGTTCGGTTACTGCAGATTGATATGTCGCCTGACCATTGATCGCAACGTGAGGCAAATAGCGCTTATTGGCATTGTCGATAGAATAGGCTGTGCTCGTCTTGATCAGTTCAAGTTGTTTGATCTTCGGATAGTTGCTGTGTGCAAGTTTATGGCATTCATCAAGCGACAAGGTTTGACCATAACTATTCGTGCTGGCCATAAGAAGCACTAGTAGTAGAGGAGCTATTTTTAGTTGTTTCATATCTCTTTTAAATAAATGATTTAATCATTTGATTAAATACAAGGTAAATTTTTTTTAAGCTTTCAATATCAATTTAGCCCATGCTGGCACGAGCTCTTTTCTTTCTTTTAAAAATGCCTTCAGTTCCGCATCTGAGCTTCCGCGAAGTCCTTGAATCATTGGACTAGCAGCAAAAGGAAAAATAATCATTCCCATAAAGCTGATGAAAAAATGCATGGGTGAGTAGGTGCTGTTCTTTAACTTCTTAGCTAGCTGAACAAAGAAGTGAGATTGCATAATGTTCGCTTTTACCTGTACATGGTCCAGGAATTTATCCGCGTTCTGATTGATTTGATTCAATATAAAAAGCGGAATGTCGGGCCGATCCAAAAACAAGTCCGTATAATTGGAAACGATTTGTTCAATTTTCTCGTCAAGACTGGTGTCAGGATTATTGAAAACAGGAATCATTGTATTTATAAATGCTCCCATCGTTTCGAGCATAATAATTCGATGCAAGTTTTCTTTACTCTTGAAATAGTAGTTGATCAATGCTAAGTTTTCGCCAGCGGTTTCTGCGATATCTCTTGTGCGCGTTGCTGCATAGCCCTTTTTCAGGAACACTTCGCGCGCTGCATTTTTGATTTTTTCTTCCGTAGTGGAAGCGCTATTTATTGAGTTTCTCTTCATTCTTCTAAAACAAAGATAGGAATTAATCGATTGATTTAATCATTTGATTAACTTTTTTAATAATTGGAGATGTGAATTAGGGCTTATAAGTTGATGACCAGAGTAGCTTGGAGTGAATATTTGCACAGCTCAGAAGCATAAAAATATAATAAATCTTGATTACTTACATCTTCAATTCTTTAGGTTGAGACTGTATGCTGAGTCGGTCGAAGTGTGTCGAATTGTCAATTATCTATTGATGACTAAAAGCCTCTAACACCGAGTAATTTGTTCAGATTCACGATTCCGAACACTCTTAACAGTCTAATAATAGGGGCAGATGCGATTCTAATTTACTTTAGCCCCACACAATTAATTTTAAGCTCATGTTGAAGTGTTTTTTGCTTTTTTGTACATTCCTGACAATTCAATTTTCGTATTCACAGTCCGTTTACATTACTTCAGAAGGAGGAAGTTTTCCAACTGAAAAGTGGATGAGTATGACGACTGGACCAAATGGCACTGGAATACAAGTCTGGGGTCAGGGAGATGGAACGTATGGAAATGGACAAGGCATAATTGCCGATCAGGTCGTTGATCTTTCTGCTTACTGTGGACAAACACTTTACATAAATGCTTATGATCGTTATGACGATTCATGGGACGGAACAACATATACCATTTATGATGCTGCTGGACAAACGGGGAATTTGCTGGCGTCGAACGGTGGAGTATCGCCTGATTCGGCAGAAGATGATGATTGCAATGGTGCAGGATGGTGCACAATAGATCCGTCAACAGAACTTGAGGCTTCAGAAGCGTTCATCGTTCCTGCTTGTCCATGCACTTTCCCAATTGCAAGTTATACCGTGCTGCCCGATTGTGGAAATGGACAATTTTCAATTCAGATAGACGTGACAAGTACGGGAGATGCAACTGGTGTTGATATTTCTGATGGGACTTCTACATTTGAAACAAATGTATCTAACGGGATTTATGTTGTGGGGCCATTTGCTGCAGGAGTGAATAAAACGATTTTTGTTGAGGGCACAAGTTATAGCGGATGTGATATTAATTCTGGAGTATTAATGGAATCTTGTGTTTGTACAAATGCTCCGGTTGCTTCGGTAAATGCGATTAATCTAGATTGTATGCTCCTCGATTATGATATTGAAGCGACAGTAACAAGTTATGGAGATGGAACATCATCTGATATTTGGATTGATGGTTCATTGGTTCAATCGAATGCTGTTTTGAGCACGACTTATACATTTACAGGATATTCTTTAGGATCACATTCAATTGATGTTAGAGCTTCAGGCGGCGCATTTGTTACGTGTGAAACGTCATTTACGACTTCACTTCAATGTACACCAGATATTTGTTCAGATGCAATTGATATTCTAGGGGCCACGACGGTAGTTGACCTGTCTGTAGCGAACAATGATAGTGGTGAAGCGGATGGTGTTGGTGAGCCGAATACCATTTCTATGGGGAATGGAACAACACTTAGTAATTGTGGAGCAGGACCTCAGCATTCAGCCTATTACTACACAGACTATACAGACCTGTGGTATAAAATTGATATTCCAAATGGTTCTGATCAGTTCTCAATAACATTCACTGGATTAACTTGTCCAGTTGCGGTATTGCCATACACGGGTTCGTGCGGATCTCTGTCGCTAATGAACATAGGAACGTCTTTTTCAGGAGGAATTGTGGATGCTGATTTTGATGCGAATGTGGATAACGAAAATGGTGATGAGCCATTTATTTCCACAGATGGAACGATTCACTTCAGAGGATCTGATGTTATTACTGCTTCAACAGGTACAATTTATCTCAGAATTATTCCGCATGATGATCAAGCCGCAGGAACAAATTGCAATCCAGCAGACATCACATATTGTTCATTTGATATAGTGGCAACTTCGCCTCAACCGAACGATATTTGTACGGATGCAATTGATATCGTAGATCCAACGACATTTCTTCCTCTTACCGCTTCGGGAGACATAAGTCAATCCAACATAGATGCAGATAGTCATGATGGAGTGGATACAGAATCGTGCAACGGAATCAATTTCGCTACTTCGGAAGAAGATCTTTGGTACGGTGTGGAAACTCCTGGAACGGGGAATTACTACTTAAACGTTGATGTTACATATACAGGAGCAGTTGGACCGATGTATGTGTTGTTGCACAATTACTGTGCAGCAGGTGATTCGGATCCCATCGGATGCATGGAAATTTCCTCAAGTGGAACTGTTGTTTTTGATGCAAGTAACATTACCAACTTTGACAATGCATTAACCGCTGGAAATGAATATAAAATTCGAATTGTAAAACCGACAGGAAGTGGTGCAACTTCATTTGACATTACTGGAGGTTTAATTGCTGAAAACAACAACTGTGAATTGATGCAACAAACGTTCCCAGGTTTTGATCTTGATGCGGGTCCAATTGACGCAAACTTTAATTTTGCATCAGGTTCTGGAGCTGTTCCAACGCAAGTAGGAAATGACCTTTGGTATCAATTTGATCCAATTGCAGGTTTAGACAATGGAAATCCAGTTTACTCTTCTTCTGTAGATTTACAAGTCGGAGGTTTGACGGCAGGACAAGAGTTAACTGTGATGATTTACAGAAGAACGGGAGCTTCAAGTTGCACAAGTTTGGTCAGCGATTATATCTATACACAAACCATTACTTCCAATGGAACTGCCGTGATTAATTGTTTGGATGAATTGCACGGGACTTCAGCGACAGGAGATGGATATGTTCTTCGCGTTATTCAAACCGCTGGAACAATTGCAAACAATGTACAGCTCCGAGCATTCCCGAATCCAGAGGGGCCATTCAATAATGATTGTGAAAATATTTGGGATGGATCAGGACCAGCAATCGTTGGCGGGGGCAATGCCTTAAATAACTTCAACCCGTGGTTCATTCTAGCAGGAGCAACAAATTTTGTTGTAGATGATTTTGAAAATGCAACAGATTGCCATCCAGACATTACTTCTTCTGATTGCGGTGGAGTTGATTTGACTCATGGACGCGACCTTTGGTTTGTTTTTGAAGTTCCATCAAATGATTGCGCAACAACAGGATTGACAGTGTCCACAGTAATCAATAGCATGGATATCACTTACAATGCTGGAAACGCTTTCCGAGATGCTTATGCCTTTGTTTATGATGGTTGCAGCGATGGAGACTTAATAGATTGCAGTGGGTCTTTAGATGGTGCAGGAGAAACATGGACCGTGAATGGTTTAACACAAGGTCAATTTTATCTATTGCGATTAAAACCATCTTCGTTAAATACAGATGATGAATATTCATTTGATATCACAATAGAAGAAGGTGCTGAAAAACCGTGCAATGATGATGGAGCGTCAGCAGAACCAATGCCCGTTAATTCGTGCAATGATTATGGAGGTTTGGCAACTTGGTCGATGCAGGGCGCTTCTGAATCTGCAGGAACTGGAGTTCCCGAAAATGATGTTTGGTTCTCATTTGTTGCTCCAAGTCCAGCAAACGGTGGTCCGTATTTTAATGCAAATATGAGTTGGGTAACTGTCTTTTTTGAAAACGTATCTGGAACATCAACAGGACCGTTGTCCTTGCAATTGTATGATTCACCTTCATCAATTGTAGCAACGGCTTCAACTTATTCAACAGGAACAGCAGCTGGAAGTCAAGGTTTTGCTCAATTCGGACATTTGAACCCAGGGCAAACCTATTATTTACGTTTGTATTCCAAAGAAAATGAAACGACACAAGTGCAGTATGGCTTGAACGTATATACGCCAAATGCAAATGAAACAGCTTGGTCGTGTGGAATGAATAGTGCATCATTGACAACTGGATGTTCTGAAGGTTGTAATGATCTTCGTGAAGCTTATTTTAAAATTGATTTACCGGAAGGAATGCCTTCGAATCAGTACTATTTGATTGAAGTAGTAGGAGAGGATCAACTTCTCGATTTTGAATTGAGATCGCAGTATTTAACAGAATCCTCTGCAACGGAAGGTGATTTTGATGATTATGATCTTCCGTGTTCTTCTCGTCCCTTGGAACCGGGCGTTTCTATTGTCAGTGAAACTTTAGGGATTACGACACCTTTAACAGGAGAGTCGTGCAACACAAATGGAATTGCAGCAGATGGAGGACAAGGCGTGAGGCGTGTGTATTTAGGAATGAATGGTCCGGCTGCAGGGATGAAGGACTACTATTACATTCATGTTTTCATGGATCCGTCCGATCCGAATTATGCGACAACGACAGGGTTAAAAATTTGTGCAATTAATTTTAATGGACCATATTCTACCCAAGCATTGGCTGAAGCAGGCGGAGTAAATGATCAAACATGTGCGAACGTTGTTTTGAGTGTCGAATTGTCTTCATTCGAAGGAGTTAATTTGGGCACCGAAAATAGAATTTCATGGGAAACGGAGTCGGAGTTGAATAATAGTCATTTCGTTTTGGAACATTCAATTGACGGCGTTGTTTTTAGCCCTGTTGCAACGGTAATTGGCAACGGAACCACTACTTTATCGAACGAATACGAGTACTTACATCGCGTAACGAATTCGTTGAACTACTACCGTCTGAAACAATTTGATTTTGATGGAACTTTAGATATAACGAATGTTATTGCCATTGAATCAGAGCTCTCAGGATTAAAGATATATCCAAATCCAGCATCACAAGGTGAATATGTTGTTGTGCACTCAGAAGATCGAATTTCGTCAATAGAAGTAAGAACAATGAATGGCAAACTTCTTCAAAAACAGTACAATTTAGATAGCAATAGCGCACTGGTTCAAGAGCTTCACGAACCGGGGATTTACTTCGTTACAGTATATCAACTTAATCAAAGCAAGACACTCAAATTGATTGTCAAATAAGGACTACTACTAGAAAGGGAAGCAGTTAATGTTTCCCTTTTTTATATTCCGATGGCGTGCAGCCCATAATCCCTTTGAAGGTGGTGTTGAAAGTCGATTTGGATCGGAAACCACTCTCTTTAGCAATTCCTTCTAAAGAGTAGTTGTTAAATTGCTCGTCCTGAATCAGCACTGAAGCATGGCGCACACGTTTGGCATTGATAAATCGATTGAAATTTAAACCGTCCTGATTGTTGATTGCTTGGGACAAGTATTTGGAGTTCATTTCCAATCGCTTACCCAATTCGTGAATGGACACATCAAATTTTAAAAACAGTTGTTCCGATTCAACAAGGTCGTCAATAGCATTGAATAACTCATTCGATTTGGAATCATCAACGCTTGTTTTTTCTTGAACGACTTCTTCCTGATTGTTATTTTCAATTCGATCGTGAGCAATGCTCAAATAACGAGAGATGGTATTGATTTGGTAATAGCCGAGATACAATACCAGCATAAGGATGGATATATTGAAGATGAGTTCTGAAACGAATGGGTTGACCAGTTCAGAAAGAATAATTCCAAGGTAGAAAATCACATAAAACCCAAGTGAAATTCTCGACCAGTTTAAGTTTACGAGATCCTTTGATGCATACACCTCTTGATTTAATTTCTCAGCACGCCTTAACTTTAAAAAATTAAGAAGGATCAGCATTCCGCTGTATAACGGGAAAAGAATACTTAGCGTGTACGTTGTAAAGCCAACTCTAATTGTATGGATTGACTCATTCTCCGGAGACGTATAATTCAATATCTCAATAGCTGCTGCCACAATCAGAATTACAATAGGGACTAAATTTAAATACTTGTCGATCCTAAATCTGTAGTCCAGCCATGTAGTATTGAATCTGTAAAAGAAAAGTCCAACAGTGATTGTACTTGGAACAAAGAGCCAAAGGAGTGGCAATGCAACATTGATCCAACCAATGTTGATCAATAAATAGAAAAGTGCAATGAAGCTCAAGTTTAGAAAAAGAAGCACACCGAAACGCGTAACTTGCTTTGGTAGGGTGCGGGTAACAAGCAGGAGAGCAATAAAAATAGCACAGGCCAATGCAATAGCAACTTCAAATACAATAGAAACGAAATAAATGCCTTCCATGCATCAAAGATAATTCACCAAGTGACTTTTAGGATTGGATTTTAGAATTAAATAGTACATTCCTTTTAGACCCACCATTAACTGAAGGACTCTAGAAAATGAAAATTGGTGAATACCTACTCTTTAAATCAACTCGATTACTTCCAAATTCGATTTAGTGATTATCCGTCAAAGTGAGTAACAGCGTCGAAGGTAATTGATCCCATACAAATAGACGGATGGCCACAGTAGTTGTATGGTTAATCTATCAACTGAATTCGTAAGCCAAATAGCCCTATTGCAAGACATAAAGGTGAAAATAACTTCGAATCACTTTTCCCTCAATTGTTCAAAAAATCTGTAGAACTACCTTATAGATTTCTTTTGACAACGCTACTTCTTCGCTATTTTTGAATCAAGCTTCCTAACCACGAAATGTCATTAATGATACTTCAAAGCAACTATTTCAATGACAGAATCACAAGAAAAAAAATCAATTTTTAAAAAAGTATTACCCCTTTTTAAAGAAGTCATGCTAATCGTTGTCGGGATCTTGATCGCTTTGCAAATTGATACCTGGAACCACGAACGATCAAACCGTGAAGAAGAAGCAGTAGTCTTAAAAAGCCTATTGACTGAAATGGTAGAGAATCAAATAGAGCTTCAAAAATGTGTAACAGAAAATGATTCCATCTATTCTGAATTGGCAGGTTTACTGACTAAATTCGGCCCCAATGCCCTGCCCGATTCAACTATTTTGCAAACTGAATTATTGGCGCTTATGAGGCTCCCAGAGTACAAACCAATAATGGGCGTCTATTCTTCGTTAATGTCATCTGGAAAACTGGAGCTTGTTCAAAACAAACAATTACACGATGAAATTGCTTCTTGGGAAAGCCGTTTAGATGAAAGTGCATTCACATCGAGCCTAGTTTATGATTATTACGTAGAGTACATCTATAGCTATTTGAGTGTGAATTATCACATGAAAGATCTCTACGTCCAATCTGATTGGACTGAATCACCAAGAAGCAAGTTTGCAGCAACGCCTACAGAATTACTTAAAGACCCTGTTTTTGAAAATCACGTATTGATGAGGCAGTTGAATTGTAGGTTTCAACTCAATAAACAGGAAGAAATTATGAAAGTTCAGCAATCTATAATTAATCGTATAAAGGCTCAGATTGGCAACAAATAGAAGTTTATTTGTCCTTAA
>JAWUWJ010000074.1:0-23079 GCA_034111925.1 Crocinitomicaceae bacterium | reverse complement strand
CCACCGTGGGAACCTGAGCCTCAAAGAGGGCCAAGCTTTATAGATCGGTTACCGGATGCTGAAGTAATCGCGAAATCAAATGTTCTTAACTTGACGCGCGCTCTTTCGAGTTCGTTGTACTAGTACCGTATTCCAGTTCGTGAGTTCCTTTCGCCAGAATTTATTCTTGGTCAAGGAAAAGGATTCGGAATTGATTTTCAGGAATCGGCCTTCTTTTTCGCAGATGAAAAGGATTGGGAAATACAGTCATTTGGAATCCTGTTTAAGATTTCAGACAGCAGTTCTGTTCACGCGGGAATCAACCGTCTGGCTAAAATAATTGACTTAAAAGATACTGTTGTATACAATCGAACAGTTTATAAGTACAGTGAACAGGGCATTTATTTCGCTTATGGAAAAGATTGGCTTTTGGTATATCAAGGGGAGAATTTCAAGAGAACGTACCGTGACATCCTGTTTGCTAAAATCAACGAAATCCCACCAAAATGGAGAGCGTTCTTAAATCAAGAATCGAGCACCGGTCATGCAATTATAGCACAGGCGATGACGAAGAACCTTGCGGACAATGGAATTGAATCGATCCTGCTTTCGGTTACGAATGACTCGTCCAGTTTAACTCTAAATACGCAGATCAATCAATTCGACACGCTTGCTTTTCAAATCAAAGATGCGGGTTGGAATTATTCGTCCCAAGAATTTACGCGGACGAATGCGAGTATCCATTTTGACATTGAGCGCTTGCGGAACAATCCGAACGATCCTATCATTCGATTCTTGACCAAGCTAGGTGAGAAAATAAGTTTCCCTGTGAATGATTTAATGAATGCTTGGGAAGGCGACATCGCGTTTCGACAGGGTGGAATTGAACGCGTTCGAGAAAAGTACATCGAATCAGAATTGGATGAAAATTTCGACGTAACCGAAGTTGTGAAGTACAAAACGGTAAAAGTTCCTGGTTATTCGGTTTATCTTTCCATGAATCCGACGAATAGAGAGTTGATCGATAAGTTGTTGAATAAGGGAATCATGACCAAACAAGAGGGCAAATACAGAATGTTGTTTTCTCCTCCGCTTCAGATGAGCCAAACGGATACTTCGCTAATGTTTCATACGAGCAAGTTTCTTCCGGTATTGTATCCAAATTCTCAAAACGAAATCCTTTTTACGCACAAGAAAACGCCGTATGTGATCTATTTGGATTCTACTAATTTGAAAACGCTTTACGGCAGGCTTCAGATTCCCCTCGATAGAATTATTAATGATAACATCAGTTTATGACAATTGATTCCTTCTTTCTAACAAAGGGTGACGAGCACCGGGAACTTCTGCGGCAAGTGGATCAAATGATTTTGAGTTCTCATCCTGGCGTCGAACTCAAGAAAAAGTATGGATTGCCGATGTATGTTCTGACAAAAAACGTTGTGTATTTGGACATTCAAAAAGGCAAGCCGCTGGTTGGAGTCGTTTATGGGATTCATTTGAAAGAGATCCATTCTCTGTTGGATTTTACGGGGCGCAGTCAAATTGGTCACTTCTCACTTGAAAACATGACAGAGGCAAGGTATGATGACTTGTATGTGGTTTTAGCGACTGCTGTGGAGTTTGGATTGGGGCAGGGGGTGCGGTGACGATAGAATTAGTATTTAACAATAGTAATCGCTCCCTTTTCTCCTGTGGCAATCAAAGTATACCATTAGGGATTGGAAGCCTTTGGATCATTCTTCCTGATTTCCTTGAACTTAACAACTAAAATTACATGTAACATTTCTCTTTTGGGCACGTTAATTCTAGTAAGGATCAACAGAATTCCTTATCTTTGGTATATGACACATACTTTCCATATCGACGGATCATCAGAAAAAGCACAGGCATTGCTTGAGTATTTGCGTACACTTGAATTTGTAGACGAAGACAATAATGAATTTGTTCTTACTGATGCACATCGTGAAATTCTTGAGGAAAGAAGAAAGAACCATCTTTCAGGGAAAAGTAAATCTTACACTTTGGAAGAAGTAATGGATTCACTGGGTACCAACTAGTTTTCTCGGTTTAAATGAGTAAAAAGCATAACCTTGTCATCAAGGAAGAGGCAAACCTTGACATTACAGATGCCTATGAATGGTATGAGTCGAAACAACCTAATCTCGGGACAAAGTTCAAACGACAGCTTCTCAAAACATTCAAGTCTATTCAATTAAATCCTAACGGTTCTCAAATAGCATTTAAGAACAATCGTCAAGCAACAGTTTCAAAGTTTCCATACATCGTGGTGTTTGAAGTATTCGATACTACTATTGTTGTATTTGCCGTTTTCCATACTTGCCAAGACCCAAAGAAAAAGCTTCGTTAACCCAACGGATGCTTATCAACTATAGCAATTCTAAGTTCTTCATAGTCGTTCTCTAAGTACTTTCTTGTAGTCGAAATATATCTGCACTCCAAAGTACCAATGGCTTCGAGAATTTAATGTTTCAACTCCAAAAGTAAATCTTCAAAATTGCCGAAAGTACAATTAAGCTCTTTGAATAAGCAATCGTTCTTCTATTCAGTCTTTTAATATGGGTTCTTAATGTGAGATTCTTTCTTTCGATGTAGTTGATTCCTCTTCGTTTTACATGATGAATTTCCTTTGGAATTAGTGTTCTATAAAGATTAAGCCGATCTGTTCCGATTTCTTTAGCATCTGAAAGGACAAGTGTTTCAGTTACTATCCTCAATGTTTTTAAATTTCTTCTTCCAACTGAATATCCTACAACATCTCTGGTGTTTCGATCTATAGCATACGCTATACAAACACGTTGATCTTTGTTTCCGATATATGTAAACATTTCATCCATTTCGTAGGAACATCCTTTTAAGATCATCGGTCTTTCAAGTTTATCAGCAATTCGTTTGATTTTTGCTATTACGGTTTTAGGTGAAATTCCTAGTATTCTCGAAATACTTCGAATACCACAACTTTCTTTTAATAAAGCTACCAAACGTTCATCCAGATCGTATTCAAATGATTTCCGAGTATAAATTTCTATAAAACTTCGATTACATCTTTTACAGTAATAACGCTGTGTTCCTGTTGATTTTACTTTGCCATTCCTCACAGATGTATCACCACATTTTTTACAATTCATATTCATCACACTTTGTATACACGTACTACGTACTTACTCACTATTAGATTGATTTTAGACACAAAAAAAGGGTAACCTTACGGCTACCCTCACTTAAATATGATATTTCTGTTTATGTATTAATTCATTTTCAATGAGTTGCGTTTCTTGTTTTGGTCTATCACACTTTGTATACACTACCCCGCTGGTTGGGGGCGTTTATGGGATTCATTTGAAAGAGATCCATTCTCTGTTGGATTTTACGGGGCGGAGTCAGATTGGTCACTTTTCATTAGAAAACATGACAGAAGCAAGGTATGATGACTTGTATGTGGTTTTAACGACTGCTGTGGAGTTTGGGTTGGGGCAGAAGGTGAAATATTAAAAACTGAAGTGAATTAACACAATTGAGCTATGATGGATGTTACAAACACCTATCTTTGTAACACCCTATTAACGTAAAAATCTTAACTAAGACTTATGAAATTTGTAATTATCTCTTTTTTAATCTTGTCTCTTCCATTTAACCTTCTTAGTCAGCATGAACGAAATGTAGATACTAACGTTATAATCAGTCACAAACTTGAGGGAAGGAGACTCATTTATAGAAACTATCCTAATAAATTCGAAGTTGTTTCAAATGTAAATTCGGACAAGACTGGAGTTCTTTGTTCGACGGGAGAAGTGATAAAAGACTCCTTCGGAAATTACATTGTGTATCCTGGAGTTCCTTATAGGTGTACTATTTCCGATTACACTATTGTTGGCCTTGACACTATCATTAAAAGCGAGACTACTTATTACGTTGGTGATTTACCCCTTCCAGATTTTGGTCTGAGATTAGGAAACAGGCCAATGTTAGCAAACAAAGAGTTGGAATGGCTAGAATGTAATGCGCAAGGTGGATTTGCTGTTGGCGCAAAGTATAGCGGCCACGACATGCTTTTAGATTGTTCTTTTTCAGTTACTAGTTTTGACATTAGTATCGGGCGAAAAACGTTTAAAATTGACTCATATTTGACAAGTGAAGAAGTTAATAAATTAATTTTGAAAAAAGGAACACGCAAAAAGATTCGGTTTACCAATATCAAAGTTGAGAGAGACGGAGAACCCTTTTGTGAACTCCAAGAAACCTACATATTAAAACTAATTCGAATGTCAAAAGAAGATTTGAAAGAGTACTATATCAGAGAACAAGAACGAATTCTCAATGAGGAAGTGAAACTCTAGTACTAGTAGATGATGTTTCTCTTCTAAATTTTAGAATTGTGCACCACGCATAATTTTTCTGCGGTCTTTATAATAAGGCAATGCTAATAACTATGAAGCCAGAGACAAAGTGAAAACGATAATAAAATTTTGCTTTTTTGTATAGCTTTGAGTTTTCTCAATCATTTCAAATTCCTTCAAGTTTTTCTCAACATACTTCCAATTAATAATTAGTCTTATTAATTGATAAACAAGAAATGTTCCCACTAAGATGAGCGAATATTTATTTTCTTGGAAAAAGGATCCTAGACTATTGAAAGATATATCATAATAAAAGCGATTATAGAATAAGAAAGTTGAGCGCTAAGGATTTAGCGCTTAACTTTCATTTCAATTCACTATTTAAACTAATTCAACGTGGGCAAATACTTCCCCACAGAAACAAGAACTCTCTAAGACAATTAGGTTATTGTTTACATCAAAACTTAGGTCATTTTCAGGTAAACATAGAATGGATCAATTTCATTGTAACTCCAACTAGAATAAAAGAAACGAAAAGGAATACAAAATGAAACCTGTAGTAAAATTTTCCTTTTTTATAATAGTCTGAGTTCTTCCAATCTTCAATATTCTTAAAGTATTCTATATTTTCTTTTACTTTTTTTAAGTTGGTGATCAATCTAATTATTGGAAAAGCTATTAAGGCAGTAATAATTACACCTAGAAGCTTGTTCTCATGAAGTAAGTCTACTTGTTTAATTAAGACCATGATTGGAGCCACTACGTAAATGATTAGATAAAACGTAATCGTTCCGAAAGTGAATTTAGAAGCTACATCTTTTAGCACTTTCTCTTGCCATTTTTTCTTTTCAAACAATTTATACACATAGAAATAGTACAAACACCAATGCTTAACAATCCTGTCCATTATTTTTTCTTTTATTCACAATAGTATACAATTTAAATTGCATTACCAGCCCCAGTCCCAACTTGAAATATAGGACCATGCGACCCCAATTCCAACTCCGACTATAATTCCAACGGGGCCACCCCATGCACCACACATGGCTCCAACTTGGGCTGCCGCATAGATAGATCCATAATAGACAATGCCGGTACCTGCTGCTTTAGCAGTGGACTCTGCGGCCCCACCATAATCATCGTTTTCCCATGCTTCATAAGCATCACTCACATGGCATAATCCATCATAAATAACAATAGCTACATTTGCCTTGTTAGCGATAGCCTTCATCCTGGCTAAGTACTTAGCTTGACCTGTCAGTCCTTTGACACCCCCTCCAGCTTTTTTAACTTTTGTGATTTCATCGACGACTTCTTTTTCCGCCAAGTCAGCAGCTTTATCAACAACAGTGGTGGCAAGTGATACAGTACTCTTATTTTCGTCAACAAATTCTTTGACATTGTTCTTTACTGTCTCCACAACTTTGACTACAGGAACTTCAGCCTTCACTTTTGGAGCTACTTTTTTCTTAGTTCCAGATGTAGCTGGAATTCCTGAAGGATTAAGACCTCCCTCAACGGGAATAGTAGTTATTTCCGCTCCTGTTCCGATAACTTCCATGATACTTCCAAACCCGTCAGCACCACCTTTTACATCGGATTCAGCACTACTGTAACCTTTATAGCTCTCAGTCTTATGCCACCCCTTCTCTTCAGATGTAAATACATAAGTGACTGATACCACATCACCCACATCGTGTTTACCTTTGGGACCTTCACCTGTCAACAGGAACTCGAATATACTACCTTTTGGAGCCGATTTTGGTAATACATCTTCAATCTCTTTGTGTCCATTAAAGAAGTATTTTGAATCACCCTTACGAGTTACTTTGACTGGCTCATCAGGTAAAAACACATTCAACCCGTATGGATCAACATATATAATTGGATTATTCTCATATGCAACATATGGACTTATATGCGGGAACTTACCCATTAATGGGTCCAAACTTGCCCATCTCGCTAATCTTGGATTGTATTGTCTAAATTCAGTAGTATAGGAGTTTCCGTTTCCGCTCACTTCAGGATCAACCTCCATACCATTAAAGGCATAACGATAATCTGTTGTAGAAGTTGAACGTCCAGGCATCACCATTCCAAAAGGATAGTAATCGGAAGTCATTAATACTACCGCTTCAAAAATTGTACCGCTGCCTGGCGTAGAAAGGATCTTTCTATCGTTAACAACAGCTAATACGTTTCCTAAGTAGTTACCTATTTCATACTTACGTTGACCTATCGAATTGTCAAATTGGTTTGTGCTTCCAGGTGTAGGAAGACCATTTTGCCAAAGTAACTTATCCAAACTAATCTGTCCTATTCTTGAAGCGCCCAAAATGTTCAATTCACGCAAATTGGCAGTTTCAATAGACCCGTCCATTTCTGCATTGTAAATAGCTACAACCGCGCCGCTAGAGTTATAGCTATAATATGTATAGATCCAACCGCTCGATGGTTGAATAATGCCTGAGATTCTAGGTTTTTCAATTTTAACTACCCTAAGTCCAAAAGGATTATATACAAATTCCAATTCTGAAGACGCCGCATCGTTTCTTTCAATACGAAGAATTTTTTTGTCTCCTCTTCTCCAGTGAATTTTTAATATCCCCTCAGAATAATCTTCTTCCAACTCGCCAATTGCGTCATACTTGTAATTGACACCTGCCATATTGGTGATATCACCCATTGTACCATCAATTGATGCATTATCAACAACGTGAGTCAATTGATTTGTTGACGCCGTGTACTGATATTCCATTTTATCAAAGGCAGCACCAATACCGTGTCTTTTCAGGCTTTCAATGTTTCCATTTCTATCGTAAGAATATGAATTGTAGTAATCAGTTGTTGACAGAATTCCGGCCCAATCATTTATTCCATTAGGGTTCTTGAATGCTGTCATTTCTGTCAGGCGATTCAATTGATCATACTTATAAGTGGATCCTACTGTCTCTATCGCCATTCCATATATTGACGTGACAACATTGCGAATATTTCCATTATACAAATCAGTCGTCTGGGCATCTAATGGTGTTAAACTATAACTTGCTTCCATTGTGCTTGATCCAATGGCCGTGTAATCTCCATCGAAATACCCAATAGTATAGGCCACAATATCTTTAGCAACGTTCTCATGAACACCTTGATTTGATGTAGAAAATCCGATCGTACCATCGTTCCCCATATCATGAACGGAGCTGAGTACCGAAGAGTTCATTCCTTTCACCCAACCATTAATTGTACTTGTAAAATCCATTCCTTGAACTTTATCTTTTCCAATTTCTTTTCTAACTAGTCCACCAACATCATTATAACCATAATGCACTTCTCTGGTTTTATGAACGTCATCCGTAGTAGTAAGGACTTCAGTCATCCTATTTAGATCATCATAATGATAAGATTGCGAAATATAATCAAGCTCGCCTTCTTGATAAATAATTTTATCAAGAGTACCGACCATTGGGTTGGATTCATATTGAGTGGATTTTATATCCAAATTGACAGGAGACATCATTGGAACATCTTGTAATTGTTCAACAATATTTCCATTGTCGCCATAAGAATAATGAATTGCCGACTCATAATCAGTCGTTAAAACAGTAGTAGCATCTACTGTTTTAAAATAAGCAATTGTTGCAACATACAGTCTTAAGTTATCCTGCGTTCCTGTCTTGAATTTTGATGCAATCGTTGCAGACAAAGGAGCGTTATAGGTTGTTATTGTTACTTCACTTCTTGTACCTGCCATTACCCAAATTTCAAAGGTTGCCGCTAAGTCATCGAGCTTCAATGATGTTTCTGGAGGCGGAGTTGTTCGTACAACTTGACCTGCCTGAGAATATCTTCCGTTCTCGTCATATATAGCGTAGCTGTACTTGTTTTCTGCCTCTTGAACTGGATTTTGTGAAGCAGCAATTCTACCGTATCTGTCGTACCAATATCTCGTATCACCATCTTGATCAGGATTCGTTTTTCCTACGGTTTGATTGTATGAATTGTACGAATACTCCGTTTTAAATTCATGGGTTGGTACATTAGTAGTTTGTAAATTTCTATCAGCATCTACATCAGGGAAGCCAACTGTGCTAGCAAAATCTAATTGCACTCCTCCTGGTGAGACTGTTTGAACTAAATTGCCAGCGAGATCATAGTAAAATAATGTATGTTGATAATCGTTTACATCTTTCGTTTCCTCAATAACTTCTGAATCAAACGCTAAAGCACATTGTGCAGTGTAGTCAATGATAAACTGATCGTGTAAGTCGTCTAATTGATCTTGATAATCTTCTAACGAGAGATGATTAATTGCGATCAACTCATCAATATAACAATTGTCTCCCATGTACAATCCCGTTGTGCTATTGCATAATTCTGGTTCAGTAGTACCACAATAACAAGTAACAAGATCAAGATCTGGAGAGCTTCCTGTAAGAACCCGTGTTTCTATTTGACCACATACCATTATTTTCACATGCAATTCGAAAGCATCATCGGCTCCACAAGGAACTGGTACCATATAATCAATGGCAAGGATATCATCGAAATCAAAATCTGCACCCGCTGGCAGAACAAGGTCAACTTCAGCGTCTCCAACTGTCATCGAAAGAGTATTCAAATTGGTAGTTGTTTTATATTCCCACCCTTGGAATAAACTCCCAATGTTACTGAATTCATAAACGACATTGTCATTTAAATCAACAACCAAAGTACTCGTTAATTGACCACGACGAGCAAGAACATCTATCATCGATGTGAAGAAAGAAGCCGCGTTCGTTAACGAACAAACGGGGTCTGTTGATAGCGCATCACAGGCTTCCAAAAACACTTCGTATTCACTAAATGACAAATTATATCCTAAATCAATATTTAGATAATTTTTAAACAATTGCTCATAATTTACATGGGTCTCAACTCCTGGGAAATCAACTAGGAAAGCCGCTTTAAGAGTTTCAATTTGCGTACATGATTGGCACGTATTAGGTGTACAAGTCATACCATTTGGAACCAAGATTGCCGCATCTGCTAAAATCTGTAGCGAAGCTGCATCCCAAGTTGATGTTGGTGTCCATGTACCTGTGAAAGCAGAATTACAAGAACAAGCAAGTACTTGTGCATTTGCATACGAGATACCCTCAGTGTACATTAACATTTCAGCAACAGTGCTTACCCCACTTACTGGATTGTTAGCCAAATCATATTCAGCTTGAAGAACCATATTACAAGCACACTCATCCACAGGAGAGTTCATTGATTGTATTAGGTTTTGTCCATATGGTGATGGATAATCAATAAGTAAATCACTACATAGTGCAGTTTCATAATTTGATCCAAGAATAGTAAACAATACATCTTCAAAACTAGTATAACCACTAGGGCTCACTGTTATTGGTGCGTTTGTCAAATCAGATGCGCCTTGCATGTTTTGAAGGTCACAACCAGTTGCACATACTTCGATTAATCCAGTACGGATATCTATAATTTGTTGAGCTGTCAATCCACAATCAACTAAAGAAGCCATCCAATCATTGGCTTGCGCTTCACAAGACTGTAAGCAAATATCTTCAATTTGATCAGTAATATATTGTTGAATATTAGTAACCGCTCCGGGAGGGTATGTTAAATCTTCAACATAGAAACTTCCAAATCTTGGATCATTAAATTCAAATGCTGAAGCGTTGGCACTGCTGCATGGTCCAGTTGCGTCAGCCAAAACAGGTGTAACTGGTCCAGCTACTAAATCTAAGAAGGTCGCATCAAAATGCTTGTAAGGATCGAAACAACGAACTGATGAGAAGCCACTAAATTGATCGTAACCAATACATTCATTGTTTGTAGACAATCCACAACCACCACCAATTAAATTCGCTGGAAATGAAACATAGGCATCTTGCGCAAACAAGAACGTTCTTTGTCTCATTTGTTGGTATGCTGATTTGAAATTAAGCCAAATCAAATCTTTCGTACAAACATCTAAAGAAGCTCCAGTGATACAGCTTTGTATATCAACATTCAGCGTCGATTGTGGACAAACTGTTTTCCACACTGCATATTCCCAAATTGTTAAATAATTAACCCCATCATCAAGTAAGTAGAACTCTGTCATATTAGAATTCGCACCATAAGTCATTTCTGGAACGCAACCATAATTGTCTAATGCCCATTGTGCAATGTTGCCAGTGAAGTATCCAGTTGTAAAGAATTCGTCTTCAATAGTAGGTACCGTTGTACAAGGAGTTCCGAAAATGTTCGTTGGTGCTAAAGTTGTTGTTCCTAATGGAGCAAAATAACCATTAAGACAAGCTTCATCGAACGTTTCAATTTCGTTAAATGCATTTTCAAAGTCATAGAAATTACCGCTATGATCTTCACAGAATTTTAAATAACAATATTCCGGGTGATACTCTACGAGTTCATCTCCCCACGAAGGTTCAAAATAATAAACGAAATCGGCAATATTCAATAAGTCTTGAGGGTAAACCCAAAGATCACCGTTTGCAGCAACGTAGACAGTTGCCCCTGATTGAACTTCGGGAGTATAATTCCCAACTGAACCCGTTACAATGATATGCGCTTCAGTTCCATTAGAATTCAAATATGGAGAAGGCGGTGTATCGGTCCAAATAAATCCGAAAACCGTATTGTTTATGTTGTAAATAGAATTTGCAATTGCCGATGGATCTATACCTCCAGCATTTGAATATACTTGCCCGTATTGTCCTCCAACGGCCATATCCATTGACATTAGTTCTCTTTTTAGATTACAAGCATTATAATCTAAAACAATAGGTGTTTCATCACATCCCCATTGTGCATTGTCATAATAATCATTGTAGATCGAATTGTAATCAGGCCCGCAAGTAGTATTATCAATATAATTACACCAGTATAGCTCAGCAATACCATCTGAAATTTTTAATGTTTTTGTTATTGAATATTCGCCTACTTCAAGAGATACAGGATTGTTTGAAAAGTTCACAGACCATCCTGCATATCCAGCTCCGTTACAAATGTTATCAATTGTTGATCCGTTGATTGTTTCGGTATACGAATATATTGCACTGGGTTGAGGACAATCCGTTCGAATAATTTCTATTTCAAAATCATAATGACAGTCAAAACAGATTCCAGCCAAACAAGTTGGGTCTTCAAAAACAGTTGGGTCAAAATCATGACTTATAATCAATGTGGTACTCTCATCAGTAACCACATGGCTATATGTGAAACTTGCAATTTCTAATGACAGGTCAGTATCTAAAGCTGGATTATCGTATATAATTTCTGTTTTAGGAGTAGAGCCTGTATTGTCTTGAAGAGCATCCATTCCAGCAGGCGAATTTCCAGATAATGCCTTAGCAACAAGTCTTCCTGACATGTCTGTATACCTCAGGTATGCTTGACCATTAGGATCTATGTTATAGGACTTCTGGTAATGTGTGTTTACACCTACCTCTGTACCAAAAAGAGCATTCAATTCTAATTGAGTTGCTGTCTCATACATCAATCGGCTCGAATTTCTACCTGTTTGATGCTCCAATCCAGCTTTTCCAATCTCTCTCAATCTTCCTGTTGGATCCGAAACGTAACGACTAGTCCTAAATGGATATCCACCGGCATCGGGAATATTTGCATTGTCCTCGTCAACATCAGGGTTCAGAGAAGAATAATAGTTCCCCGCTCCATGACCAAGCGCAGTAGACATTGCCCATGGCGTATAATCACAAGTAGTAATTTGCGCTGCCAGATAAAGGTCTGGCTCATATGGGGCTACAACAGTTCCGTTATCAATATAGTTGAAGTCTTCTCTGAATTCGAAACTTTCTCCCTCTGTTGGGGTAGATAAGTCACTAATTATTTCTCGACCTATTTGATCATAGTAGGAATTATTGACAATCATTTGATTGGTTACTGGATTTCTCGATAAGGCTTGCCTCAATCTACCTAATCCGTCAAAAAATACAATTTGTTCAAGTCGCCTTCCATTATCCAAATATTGAACTGTATGAGCCCAGTTATTGTCAGCTTCATGATCTGAACTAATTGTAATTAAATCTGCATTTATGTCATTATTGAAATCTTCAACAGTACCCGATTCTACAAAAGTCCACGCTCCCTCTAAAGGATATTCAAAGTTTACTCCTTGTTTACCAATTGGCCTAACTCGATAAACGATATAACCTCGATTAAAAACTCTTGGGATAAGATATTTATTATCACTTATTCTCACTCTAGTTGAATTCATATAGAAGTCGAATTCAAGATCAGCGATATCTTCAGCTGTTACAGCACTTGCAAGAAGACTGTAATCATAATCGCTAATAAAAGTCCACTCCAAATCGTATGCTTCCGCACCAATAACTTCTTCCCACCAAAACTTGATTTCGTTCTCTTGTAGTCCTGAAGGCAGTACGTTATTTACATTGTCGAATCCATAATTTGTTATGGCACTAGTACTCATTGAATAATAGCGTTCCGTTTCGTAATCTATTTTTAAATACACATCATCAACTGGCCCCGTTACACCATCAACGGTAACGAGCATGCGGTACGAATCTTCTATGATATAAGAACTCAAATCAGTGACAACAAGTGATCCATCTGTGTCATAATTAATTTCTAAATCCTTATAAACAATTGCATTTGCAACGAAAGCAGAACCATTATGACTCCACGTTTCAATCTTAAGGTTTAGTGTTGTTGTCTGATTCGAAGCAATCAAGTGATCTGGATAATAACCTAATGTCAATCGAGTTTTAGAATTGACATTCGTAAAGTCAGATTGCCAACCTGTCACCTGCATATCGAAGTATTTCGATTCAAAAGACTCCAATACTGCGTATTGTTGAATATTCGTTGTGGTTAAAATATCTCCTGACGCCTCAATTGCTGAAAAGGAACTAAATCCAAATAGCGCAATAAATAATGTTGTTATAATTTTTGACATATTTCTATTGTTTTCTTGCATTTCCTGCTTCCGATTCTGATACTGTAATAATCCCATCAAGGGTCTCAATTCGAACTTTAGTGAGAGCTAAATTCTCATTGTAATTATAAAATGTTGTATAATTACTTTCACCATGAGAAGCTATTAGCAACAAAGTTTTTTGATCGTAAATATTTGTTACCATGGATGCTTCATAAGGGTGTGTCCTAAAATCATCTAAATTGACCGAGTTACTATTCAGCGAAGTAAAAATATATTTCACCTGCTCGGTTCCGGCTGGAATTGTATAATCTCCCTCAATTTTTTGCCATCCTTCAATTACAGCTCCAGATGGAGTATAAATATTTGATGAGATTGGTGTTCCACCAGCCCCAAGAAATACAATTTTAACTTCTGTGTTCATATATGGATAAACACCTGTCTCTTCATTAACCCAAGTACTAAACAAGTACTTCTCGCCAACAACTGGTGCAAATGGTTCTATACAGTCACAATCTTGAACCTTATAAGCGCCTGAATTAAGATGCTCTGTAGTAGCAATGTTTCCAGCACTTACATTGTAAGTGTAATCTACACTGCCGGTTATTTCTAATGAGTACTTTCCAGAGTGTTTTTTTGTACTAACAATTGCTCCGCCATTTTGTGATTCTGGATCAAGTGAGAAACCATATTCCAGGTAATTAATTGTTTCATTCGTTAGATAATTATAATCTTCAAATCCCTCAAATGCTATTTCATTTCTTTTAGCGTTTGAAGCCGTAGCTTTAACTAACAGTTTAAGATCTTTGTTCATTCCGTAGATGGCCGCACTATTAATTTTTACTTGATTGAGGAATTCATATGGTTTCCCGAATTCATCATACTCTGTAATTTCACCTCTCTTTCTCCAATCATTCAAGCCACCAGTTCCTATATTATTTGGGTGCCCAACTTCATCAATAGAATACCACTTGTCATTAACTCTAGCATAAAATGGTTGATAATCCATAAATACACCATCATTTCTAACTCCATCAACAAAGGATGTTCTATCCGTTTGTATAATATAACCTGCGTCCTTTCTGTAAACTCCTTTTAATCCCATCAAGAATGGGTTTACGATGTCCCCGGGTACATACTGACGATCCAAATACGGAGTAGAAATAGGCAATCCCTGATGTTCAAGCGGAATACAAACAAGGTTATAATTTTCTCTGTATTTCTTGGCTGCTGCGTTAATGATGTTCTCCGTTGGGTATTCAAAGTAGCCTTGATTTTCACTGGCAGTTTGTTTAGAAGCTGACATCATCATTGAAGCAAGTAGTTGGTTTTTAACACCTGTTCTTTCTATTAAAATTTGTGCTGTTGACCATTGCACTCCGTTTGTTGCGGAACCATCAATATCTATTAAAGAATATACTCCGTTAATTTCTTGGAGCACCCATGCCTCTGTATCTGCAGTTCCATCAGATATAATTAAGTGATCTCCAATATTTAATTGCGCCAAACTTGACGGTGAAATCTCTAAAGTGTTGTTTATACCATTTAGGACATCCGATGCACGAATAATACCTCCATCGTTTGTTGACATATTAGAAAAATTGTCATACTTCCAATGAGCGGGATATGAATAATTAAATATCTTATCATCAAACTCATCGTAATAAGAACTGGCCAAAATTGATCCTGAATTCAAATCATAATAATCGGTCTGTCCAACATTACTAGATCCTAAATAAGAAGTAACGACACTTTTGATAAGTGCGTAATGGTTCACCACTTTATTGAAAGTAATGGAAGTTGCTTCAGTTGAATACTTAGAAATGTCAAAGTCTTTACCGTAGTTTATCAGTGGAAACGGGAAGCTTCCTACCATTGTAAACCCTATTGCACCGGTTTCCGCATTTGTAAAGACTAAAGAAAAGCTTGTATTCTTCCAACTATCCACGTGCATGTCTATATCACGTGGTGGATAGCTTTCAACAATTAAACCGTCTTTAGAAACAAATTTGATTTTTTCGTCAGAATCATAATAATTATAAGTTGTTCTTCTGATTTCTTCTCCTTGTTGACCCAATACAATAGTTTCTTTCGATTTACCGTGAAAGTCATTTGTTGCAACATAGAAACCTTGTGAGAATCCTTGAAGTTCGGAAACGTAGCCTTGAGATTGTAGGGCATTTTTCCCTGATCTAATTTGTTTATTAAGTTTTGTTTTATCCAAAATAATTTGATGCTCTGGATCTTTGTATGTGTGAAATTTTGCAATTGTTTTACCAATATAAATCCCGTCAAACATTGAGGTAGCAACGGCAGAATAACCCACTCTAGCACCAGGGTACACTAATTCCCCCCACGGAATTTTTTGATATGCAGTTTCATTGGGTAAAAATTTCTGATTGTCAGTATACGCTTCGAAATTATAGTGAGGATTCACATTATTTCCAGCTTGTGGTTCATAAGAAGCAACTCCATTAGACCCGTCGGAATTTTCAACATCATAATCATAGTTTACCACATATTCGCTATTGTATTCATTTGAATAATCTTTCCAATTATCATTCATCGTGTATGACACTACTCTACTACCACCTCCAATTTTGACGTTGTCGGGTTCGAATAATCGCATTGAACTTTTCTGTCCATTGAAGTACAAGCCATAATTATTCTTGTTCAATTTTTTGTACAATCTTCCGCCCATCACGTCATTGTTTATATTGTAATCGCAATGATCGGTTGGAATAGTAGCAGAATAATTAATGTCTCCATATACTGTGCAAGGCACATTGATTCTTGCATATTGCCAGTTTGCTAGCATTAATGGATTCACTTTAACGGACAATCCTGTATTATTTGGAATAGTAACAACCTGTCCTATTTCATCGTTAAAATCTGAGCTAAAATCATCAGGTTTGCCTTCAAATACATTGGACGTATACGACGGTTCAAGTATGACATATCCGTATTTGTAAGGTTGACTATTTCCAGCAGCTCCAATAATTGTTACGTTTTGGAATGATTTCCCAATCAATACAGATGACTCTACATACTCATATCCATTTGCATCATTTAAATTATCCAACTCAGCATACATATTGAAATACAATTCATCTGGAACTAGTCCATCATGATCTTCGAAATATCGTTTTTGGATTTCAGCACTGGCATCAGAGATTCCTAGGTTTATTGGTTCATCCAATTTAAAGTAAACCACAGAATATTCATCTTTTTTATCTGATGGATTTCTATATGCTTCAATAATCCCATTGTTAACCAAATCAGCGTCAGAGTTGATTGGCAAAGATCCAATAGTGTTCAAAATAGAAGTACTTGACATTCCTTTAACTTCGAACATGCGCATTGCTCTTCTTTCTTGAACATTTGCATAGTCATCTGGAGCATATTCCAAATCCACTTTAGCTCCTCCGATAGTACGAACTGATGTTAATTTCCAAGCTTCAATGTTTGACTGTGCAATCACTTCGTCTTGTTCTGCATAAGGAAACTCATGATTCGGTCTTGCTAAATCATTTGGCTTGTAACTTCCCCATCTATCATTTGAATTAAAAGCGAATTCAACATTATTTCCATAGTCAAATTCAATTGGCATTGTCTTATTTTCATTAGACCTACCTGTATAAGAGTAAATTGCTTTTAACGTAAGTTTTCCCGATTCTAAATAATCTTCATTCAAACCCGATGACAAATAATCATATGTGTTTTTGTTACCTACGTATTTTTTACATAAGCTATAGTCATACTCAAATTCGATCACTTGTAATGGAGTAGCATCTTCCGAAAACCCTTCTACTGCATCACCTAGATCGTTTTTAGAATACAACATGATTTTTCTAAGAACCTTCCCTGGTTTGTTTACATCTAAGCCTCCGTCTTCATTAACTGCAGAGAATTGATCTTGTCTGTCTTCTAAGTAGAAGAATGCAACTAAATTTTTGCTTTCTATTGATGCAGCAAACCAAAGGTCTTTTTCTCCATATTGGTATGAGGCCATATCGTCCCATTGATCACTATGAGAGTTCTTATTTGCATAAGCCAACTTTGCCCCATATTCAAAATCAACACCAGTTTCATTTGAACACATAGGAAGTCTCCATTTGTACGGGTCATTTTGATCGTATGGATTGGTATAATTGATTTTAAAATAATTTCCTTTATCATCAACTGTAGGTCCATCATTAGTTCTGTCGACGTATTCTGAATTTAATACTTGAGTTAATAAAAATGAAGATGCAAACGCTGGAACAGACGTTTTGTTAAACATTTGGTGCCTTCCTCGAGTATTCGCTACAGAGTTATCTCCACTTCCATAAGCCAACATTCCGAATTCATTATAATATGAATTATTCAATAAGCCTGATGCAGAAAACGAAACCTCACTTCTATTGTAATTATACACTGGAATACCAAAAACAAACCTGTTACCATTAACATTCACCACTTCCATTGCACCCGTATGGTGCGCTTTCTTAGCATCAGTAAGTAATATGTTTGTAGATATTGGCCAAGTTTGCGGTGTGTTCCCTGTTAATAATACTTCGTTGTACACTTCAGGTTCTGTCATGTCCCCTATTTTCACCTCTCGATAATGTGTCGGATTTTTCGCTCTGGTCAAGTCTGTATTTTGAGAAGGAACAACGGTTGAATTTTGATTTTTATCTAAAAGAAAACCTGTTATTGCAATTTTAGGATCTACTGTTGTATATCCAATTCCGATTGATGTTGCTTTAGCTCCTTGATAAGAGTTGAACAATGTATTATCAACAGGTTTTAATTCACCTTGACTTGCATAGTAGAATTCTTTTTTATCAAATGTATTCTCACCATTTTCACCAACAAATTGTGCTTGACCATTTAAACTACCTCCCGATTGACTAATACTAACTCCTTCAGATGTCATTTTAGAACGAACAACTCCAGCCGTCACCCCTCCTGCTACATTTACTCCACCATTTCCTGCTAATTGATCATTTGTAGAGTGCGTATTTGTTTGTGACATTATTGTAGGATCATGATATTCAACAACATCATATCTATAAGCCCTAAATGAAGACATAAGACCGGGTGCACTGCAGTAATATAAATCGTAGGTTGGTGTACTAAAGCTTGCATATTTGCTTTCGGAAGAAACCATTGCACTGCTTTCTCTGTTAAAATCTAAAATAGCATTGTTTACATATTGCCCTTTTGCATGTTTTTGGTATCCGTAAGAAGGATAGTTATGAACGTTTGAAACGACTGAATTAAGAGTGCTATAATCACTCCCTTTATATCCACCTCCTGCATACCAAAATCCAAATTGTGCTGTCCCGTTATAACTATTAACGTCCCTTGAGGAGCTCCCTACTCCAGGCGTTTGAAATTGTGGTACAAATGTTTTAATCCCAAATGTTCTCATCGAACTTCTCGAAAGACTCTTCAATGTCACAGTTTGACCAAGAAAGCTTGGTGTTAAACTCCATCCTGAACTTTGTGAAACAGATTTTACTCCAGATCTAGAGTTTGTAGAAACATTTTTGGAAGTAGAATATCCACCTAAAGATGCTCCCATTACAGATGGCATTGCTCTAAAACTAAAACCTCTAGAATATCCAACTCCATTTTGACTGTCTGTGGAGAGTCCTAAACTTCCGTTAACTCCAATTCCAGCAATACTAAGACCACCACTCACACCTAACTCCTTTGTTTTTCCTTCTCCTGAGTAATTATCAAAATACTTACCCCATGAATAACTAATGCCTGCATTCATGTTTACGCTAACAATGTCGTAGAAAGATTTAATTGATGCTTTTTGTTGTTCTGTTCCTCCGTCTAAGCCAAAAGTTGGATTTCCCAAACCAGCATATAGGTTGATCCCGTCAGTTGAACCAACTTTGGTATTGTCCAACATCTTCATTGTTTTCTCAATCTGATCTCCTTCAAAGTCATCAGGAATTCCTCTCATTTCTCGATTTATTCCACCAAGAGATAAGTTCCACCCAAGTCCTACCCAAGAAGCTTCTTGTTCCATACCAACATTTGGATTGTATGATATTACAACCGGAAATCCTTCGACATCCATGAGAGGTAAAGTATAGTTTAGGTCGCCGGTAAACATATCAACCATCTCTCCTCCACTATTTGATGTCGACCCAGAAATTTCAGCTTGCGTTCCTGAAGAAACTGCACTAGCAGATGAAAATGATTCGGGGATGTACCCCAAATCATTCGTTTTAATGGCTTCTCGTTTTTCATTTACATCAGTTTTCTTCGATGCATTTGTAAAAGTCGAGCTTGTATAATTCGGAGCAATCGCGTTCATCGCATATAGGCCGGGAATAACTTGTTGAATCAACACTGCATAGACAAGGACTACGCTTAGTACTTTGTGAACTCTTTCTTTGACACTTCTCTTTTTCATAATTTATATGTCTTATGCTTTCAAATAAAATTTTAAAAATCTTTTTTCACCATTGGAGGTGAATACCTCTAGGAGGTAGAAACTATTGTTTGCAATTCCTGGAGCGTTTGATAAATCAAGTATTTTGGAATTATCCCCTATATCATACGTAAAGGCTGTCATACCTGAACTTGGAATACCATCTTCACCACATGAACCAATAATTTGACCGGTACTATTGTATAAGTTATATACTAGGTACTTTCCACTTGCGATATGATATTCTTCGTTGTATGTGAATTTGATTTCGTTGTTAAATGCTGAGGCATGACCGGCATCAATTCCTCTTTTCACCTTATTAAAAGGGGTTGCATTTGGATTACAATACAATGCATTTCCGGGATCTATTAAACTTACCTTGAACTCAATCGACGGTGTATTTCCCCAATAACTTGCAGAATAATATCCTCGTCTTTTACGATGAGTTGAATTGTTTGCAAGAAGCTGATACAACATTCCGTAATTGGTTGTGTTGTTTTGTTTCCAATCATTCCAGAAATCAGTCAAATCGACAATATCATTTTGATTTGAGGTAGTAGTCATTGCAAGTGATGCATATGGGTAACTTGTAGTTGGCATAGTGTTGTGCGTTACTAAATCCTCTTCCCAAACTCCAGTAGCCTTTTTGAATTGACCTTCATTCGTGCCTACAATATTTGAATGGTTCCAACCATATAGGGTCATGTCAGCTTGGTTGACCGTAAATGCATCATCCATCCACAATTTGAAGCCTAACATATTTCTCATTTTAAATGTGGAATAGTAATTCTCTGCTCTCATGAGGATGTAACCACCATAATTCACATCCTTGAAACCGGTTCGATCATACAATAATGCATCATCTGTAAAATTTCCGTTGGGTTGAAATGTAATTGTAACTTCTTCACATTCTGTCCCCACTAAAAAGGCCTGGTATAACTCTTCGTTATATGTAGTTCCAACCATATGAAGGCCGTACCAACCATATGGTTGATTTTGTAACGCAACAGGACTACTACTAGCTAAAGTAGTAGAGATCGAATTCCCAGCAGCATCTGTCCAATAATAGTTGAATGCGTTTGAAGCTCCTCCAGTAAATGTGAATGCAACTCCTCCATCGCTTAATGCAACTCCTGTTTCGTGTGTAACAGTTGCTGTAGCAATTGACAATGGCACATAGTATTGTACTTCTAAATAAGGTTTGTTATCGGGAACCACATAATCGCTTGTATAGAAGGTAGCACCAGTATTTCCTTGGTACGCTTCATTACTTACCTGAATGCACCAACCATAATTGGTTGTCGTTCCAAGCACCATACGTTGTACCATACTGGTTACATCCAAACTTTCACTTGTAGTACCACTAGGTGTTGTAGTTGTTATATCTATAGCTAAGCCCGAAATTGTTGGTTGACCATTACTATGGGTCATTGTCGACTCAACCCAACTTCCAGTAACAAGTTTTGTTTTCCAGGTGAAAGACCCTATTGCGACCGCAGTACTTTTTAATTTAATGGAAGCCGATAATATTGTTGCATTATAAGGAATAGAACTTAAATCACATTCAACAAAAGTTCTTGCATATACAAATGTCCCTTTGAGCCAACCATTATACGTGCTTGATTTCATCGACGTTGACGAACCATAAGGAGCTCCAGGATATTTTGTGGTAGTATAACTATCCTTTAATATCGGCAATTCAACTGTTTCCAATTGCGCAAAGCCAATTGTTCCAATGATCAAGAATAGAGATAGAATTGTTGTGTTTAAAATGAACTTATTCATAATTACAGACTATAATTAGTTGTTACGACTGGCAAGTTAGCCCCTTGGAAGTTTCGAACTTGAGTTTCGATCGAACATGGAATTGTTGGGTCGACCCCGAACAATTTGACAGTCACAGTATTTCCAACCTTTAAATTTTTATCAATGAAATCCTGAGCAGTCATTTTCATTATGCCCATCGGAAAATTTGTTCCTCCCTCATATAAGGTTACCATAACTTCACCCATATAGTCAACGTCATCAATATTTACGTTAACATTCATCACGTCAGCTAAAATATGGTTCCCTAATGAATCCGTAAGAGTTGAATCGATTTCAGAAGTAAACGTGATATTTACATCAACAGAATTGATTTGTGATTGTGAATTAAACGATAAGCAGACCAATAGTATAAAACATGATATACTTTTAAAAAGGATCGATTTTGTGAATTTTAATTTCATTTTTAATTGTTTAAGGGATTATCCATGATTAACAAAATTACATTCTCTTTACCGTTTAAAACCGCGTGAATTCCGCAATTAGAAAAAATAAAACCAAGTAAATTCCCGCGGTATTATGATTTAAAAATCTGTTTTTGAAACAGTTATACGATTTCTTTTTTTGACGTTTTTTACCCAAAACATGCACTTTTTTAGACAATTTGTTCTATAGTATAGAGTGAATTCCACAAATTCGTGAGCAAACGATTAAAGAATTCGTCGATTTTGCGAATCCTTCGCCAAGAAAATTGTCAGTCAATCATTTATTAACAAATAGTCATTCTCACAACGGCAATGGAATTTGGCTTGTGCAGAAGGTGTAATAAATCTCCTATGCCAAATTGAGTCGAACTACTCATTCGTAATTCACAAGATAATGTCGATAACTACGTTCAAGAAAATAGGGCCCAATCTTTGGATACTACTATCTTAAAGAAAAAACACTCTCACTATGGCGAAAAAGAAAAAAATCTTTGTACTCGATACTTCCGTATTACTTCACGACCATCAGTCAATTACTCATTTTGGGAAACAAGATGTAGCCATTCCAATTACAGTATTAGAGGAGTTGGATAATTTCAAGATTGGAAACGACACAAAGAATTTTTCTGCGAGAGAGGTTATTCGATTTATTGATAAACTGTCTACAAATAATAGTTTACAAGAATGGATTCCACTGGCCAAAGGGTTAGGTAAATTCAAAGTTGTTTTGGTTACGGAACCAGAAGGTTTGAATGCTGAAACGATATATGCCCGAGGAAAAAACGACCATAAAATAATTAATGCTGCGTTGTTTTTAAAGGAGCGAACTCCGAAGATTGATGTAATCTTGGTTAGAAAAGACATCAACCTTAGAATTAAGTCAAAATCTATTGTCATTAACGCCGAAGATTACGAAACGGGAAAAGTAAGCAGCGACAATCATGAACCGGCTAGTGTTTGCACAATTGAGAAGGTAGATTCGGTTCAAATTCGTCAGATTTTCACGAAAGGAAATATTGAAGAAAATGGGATTCTCGGCACGAATAAAGTTGCCAATGGGTATTACATTTTGAAAAATGGAAAATCTTCTTCGCTTGCGGTTTACAATCCTCAATTGGATAGTGTAGAGCGGATCGA
>JAWUWJ010000073.1:0-17784 GCA_034111925.1 Crocinitomicaceae bacterium | reverse complement strand
GGCTTGATTCAACTTGGAATCGCTATTGTAATAGTTCAGGATAAGGCTTGTTTCGCTGTATGTGAATGTAGCTCTAGAAAATGTATATTTATCCTGAGCGATTGCCGTAGAGCCATCGTTGAAGTATTTACGCTTGTTGTTTAGGTAGACTTTCTGAATGCCGTCATTGGAGATTGAACCCATCGCCATTTGAACGTCTGAAGCGCTCATTTGAGCAAAAGAACTTGATCCGATGATTAGGAAGGCTGCTAGGATTATGTTTTTCATAGGGGGATTGAATTGTTGTTTGTAATGTTGAAGTTAGTGAATTATAAGTTTGGTTTTTAGATCGCTTTGCTTTTGGAGCGTTCGTTCCTCACTGTTGGATTGCTGGGCTTTTAGATTATTAGATTAATACTGGATTCAATGAAACCGAATTAATCCAAAAGCCGAAAGGCAATCCAAAAGGCGTAGCCGCTCCAAAAGCACAGCGATCTAATCCTTCCTAAATCTCTTCTGCTTCCTGTCGTATATCAGCTCCAGAGATAAAAAATCATTCTCTATAATTGCCCAATCTTCAGCATCTATTCCAATCTCGTTTGTTGGGATGTAATCACAAATGGCTAGTGTCGCTGTAATCGTTGTGCCTTCTCTTGGCATTGTGTATCGAATATTATAAATTTCATTTAAGAGCTCTGTGATTGTTGCGTTGGAATCGAGATATCCTTTCTTTAATTCGGGCAGATACTTCTTTAAAATAGAAACGATATTTGTTCCAGCTACAAAATCTAAAATGTCCAAAGACGGCAGGATATCGATGTTTTGAATTGCGGTAGAGCTATCTTTTGATATCTCGTAGAAACTCGACGTGTTCATAAAACAGGAGAAGTCCCAATAAGTTATGGAAACCGCAAGAGTTTTGGTGTCATCCTCATTTTGAAAAAGACATGCCTGTCTCAGAATTGTCTTTTTATCTCCTCCGCTAGAATGAAATTCTTCATAATAACCATTGCTTAAATCAAGAATTGTATCTGTAGACATTAACTCTCCTTCAGTATACTTGCTTGTATTATATTCTTTCAAATACAAAGATTCTAGAATGTTCTGAGAACAGACCAGGTATCCTGTGGAAAGGAAAGTCAGAAGGATTAGTGATTTCATTGTCTCTAAGGTTTTTTAAAACGCTAATTGAACTCTGATCGTAAAAGAAAATAAGACTTTATCTCGTGTCTAATTTAGTCGCGGCCGGTACCATTTAGTCTTTTATTATTCTAAATGTAAGGCTTTCTTGTATGTTAAGCTCTGTTGTTTGCATAATGTCAGTTGGCTAGGTTGGAGTGGTTGTGAAAAGGAAATTCTTTGTACAATTAAATTCATTCTCAAAAAGTTTAGTTTTTGGCTAGTTTTTATAGCTATACCTTTAATAAGGTAATTGTTGTCCACAAAAAAAAAGCGACGTCCCAAAAGGAACGCCGCTTCTAAAAATACTTTTACCTCTTAATTCCCCAACTCCTTAACGCGCTTATCACGTTGCATTGGGTTCTCATTCTTTTGTTTTTTCTTGAACAAATCATAACGAGTAGAAGCTCTTTCCTCTGGCCATGAATTGTTGTTTAAATCAGTATCAGCTGTTTCCAAGAACGGATCCAAGCGAATCGCTGAAACCTCTTTATCGAACATAAACACTTTTGAAACTTCCAATTCACTTCTTCTCCAGATTTCTGCAGGAATACGAACCACCTCAGTTGTGTTGTCTTCGAAAGTGAAACGGATAATCAAAGGCATTGGAATTCCACCCTTGTTCGAGAACTTCAATTCGTAGAACTGCTTTCCTGAATTCAATAGCGCCAATTCCTCTTCCGTAAGGTCCTCTTTGAACTTCTCGTAATCCTGAAGGTGAAGTGCATCTACCTTATAAATGTCACGTTTACCGTAGAAATCATCAATGTTGTCATCCGTTTCGTTCAAAGGATCTTCAACCAGTGTCAAGTTGCGTGTATCACCGATGAATTTATCCGCTTTATCGTCCTTTTCCTTTTTGAAGGCCATTTCAACATCTGGATTCATTGTGTTCAATTCATACCAGCTCACATCGTCGAGGCTAATATCAACGAAATCTGTTGTAAAGAACCACGCTCTCCAGAACCAATCCAAATCGACAGCTGACGCATCTTCCATTGTTCTAAAGAAGTCAGCAGGAGAAGGGTGTTTGAATTTCCAGCGTTCGCAATAAATTTTGAATGAATAATCGAAAAGTTCACGTCCCATAACCGTTTCTCGTAAGATATTCAGCGCAGTTGCCGGTTTTCCGTAAGCATTGTTTCCAAATTGCCAAATCGACTCAGAATTCGTCATAATAGGGGAGATGAAGTTCTGATCTCCACGCATATAATCAGCGATTAAGTATGCAGGCCCTCTTCTTGAAGGATATTCTCTTTCCCATTCTTGCTCTGTCAAATATTGCACGAATGTGTTCAATCCTTCATCCATCCAAGTCCATTGGCGCTCATCAGAATTGATAATCATCGGGAAGAAGTTGTGACCAACCTCGTGGATAATAACGCCCCACATTCCGTATTTAGTGCGCTCAGAGTACGTTCCGTCTGCTTCTGGACGACCACCATTGAAACAAATCATTGGATATTCCATTCCGATCCATTTCGAGTGAACTGAAATCGCTACTGGATATGGATAATCAACTGTAAATTTTGAATACGTCTTAATTGTGTGTGCAACCAATTTTGTCGAATAACGCTCCCAAAGTGGATTTCCTTCTTTCGGGTAGTAAGACATTGCCATGATCGTTTTGTCTCCAACTTGAACGCCTTGTGCATCCCACATGAATTTACGAGACGATGCAAATGCAAAATCACGAACATTCGTCGCTTTAAAGATCCACGTTTTTTCACCAGTCTTCTTTTCTTTCTCCGCTGCTTCCGCTTCTGCTTGTGTTATAATTAGAACGGGAGTATCAGATTTAGCTGCTTCCTTAAAACGTGAACGCTGCTCGCTTGTAAGAACGCTGCTCTCGTTTTGCAATTCACCTGTTGATCCAACAATGTGATCAGAAGGAACTGTAATTGCAACTTCGTAATCTCCAAAAGGCAATGTGAATTCTCCTCTTCCAAGGAATTGTTTGTTCTGCCAACCTTCAACGTCGTTGTAAACACACATTCTTGGGAACCATTGTGCGATTGTATACAAGTAGTTATCGTTTTCTTCGAAGTACTCATAGCCAGAACGACCTCCAATCTTCATTCTATCATTGATGTTGTACCACCATTTGATTCTAAAAGAAACGCTAGACCCAGCTGAAAGCGGTTTGTCCAAATCAATACGAAGCATTGTTTTGTTGATCGCAAACTTCATGTCACGACCAGAAGGCGTTGTTACTTCTTCAATTTTAAATCCTCCGTCGAATTCAAGTAGTTTCTTCGAAATGTCTTGGATCGATCTGAAATCCTCCATCTTTTCAATTGTAATCAATTTAGAGTCAGAATCTAAAGCTCTAACATTTTGATCCAGTTGAATCCACAAGTATTCTAAGTTGTCAGGAGAATTGTTCGTGTAGGTAATCGTTTCTTCTCCCGTAATCTTTTGATTTTTATCATCAATCGTTACTTCAATATCGTAATCTGCTTTTTGCTGATAGTAATTGTGACCAGGTGCTCCGGCTGCATTACGGTACTCATTCGGAGTAGGTAATTCTTCACCTAACTGAGCGAATTTGTTTTGCTGACCAAACGATAAGGCTGGGGCCAACAAGGCAAGTATTAGAACTTTTTTCATTCTTGGAGATTTACTATTTGTATGGTTTGTTTTCGTTTTCCTCGCGTAAACGCTAGGGTATAGGCGCGCTCTTGATAATAAAGCGTGATTTTATTTTGCTGCTCTTGGTAATTGTCCATTAAGATGTCAAACTCAACTTCAATAGCACCATCAATTATAATTTGCGATGATTCCAGATAGAAATTAATCTTTCCCGTCAATTCAGTATCGTGACCAACCAATTTGAAAATGCATTTTGAATCGTTGCTGAAAATCTTGAAGCTAGAGTTGATATAGTCTTCAACGATAATCGTTTGAAGTGAATCCAAGTCCTCTAAATCACCTGCTGCAGTTCCGTTTTTGGTCAATGCCAATTCCAGGTCATGCGCCGTTACCGTAAGTGTAGCCTCAAAACGTTGCGAGAAGAAGTCGTAATCCACCTCGGCAAAGCCAAAATAGTATTGGTGCGCAAACGTAGTCGATTGCACAGCAAGGATAGAGACAATTAATAAAAGGTTTTTCAAAATATTTGTTAATTGATCCGCCAAAATAAGCATTAATCAACGAAACATTGTTACCGTTTGTCCATATCCTTGCGTAAATTCGCCGAACTAACATTTATACACGATTAAAATGAAAATTGGTATTGTAGGCTGCGGTAATTTGGGACTTTCTATTTTAAATGGAATTACCAATGAAAACCCTGATGCTCAAGTTTATGCTTCAAGAAGAAACATTGAATCTATTCAATCACTCACGAGCGAGACTGTTAAAATAACAACTGATAATTCTGAATTAATAAAGAATTCAAACATCATTATCCTTGCGTTGAAGCCCTATAATATCTTGCCGTTCATCAAGGAGTACAACAAATCATTTAAGGCTTCTCAGCACACAATCGTCTCGGTTGCAACTGGAATTGAAATTGCCGAGATCGAAAGTGAATTGAGTGAAAGCGTTGGAGTTTACAGAGCAATGCCGAATACAGCAACGTCTGTAAATGAATCAATGACTGCGATTTCGGGTTCTGATGATGGTTTAAATCGAAGTGCGGAAGTAAGTTCTATTTTCGAAACACTTGGAGAAGTTGTAGTGATTGATGAAAGCTTAATGGATGCTGCAACAATTCTTGGAGCATGCGGTGTTGCTTATGTTCTACGCTTTATGCGTGCAATGATCCAAGGTGGAATCCAAGTTGGATTTGATGCGAAAACGGCAACGAAAATTGTAAGTCAAACGATGAAAGGTGCTTCGGAATTGATTATTCAAAACGAAACGCATCCAGAACAGGAAATCGACAAGGTGACAACTCCAAAAGGATGTACGATTGTAGGATTGAATGAAATGGAACACGCTGGATTCAGCAGTGCTTTGATAAAAGGGATTGTAACGAGTTACGAGAAGATTGAATCTTAGATCGAAGGGATTACAAATTAAGATGTGCTAAATCTTCTTTCATTTTTCTTTTGAAATGCAGATAGACAAGTATAAACAGAGGCATTCCAAGTAGAATGAAAAGAATGATGTCTCCACCATTTTCCGCTTTTTTAATCGCCTTGTTGAA
Source organism: Crocinitomicaceae bacterium (assembly GCA_034111925.1). Taxonomy (GTDB): domain Bacteria; phylum Bacteroidota; class Bacteroidia; order Flavobacteriales_D; family Crocinitomicaceae; genus UBA4466. The sequence continues at coordinate 12,473 of JAWUWJ010000073.1, read as the reverse complement.
TCGAACAATGCTTAACATGGTTCCGATCAGAAAAATCATGTACAAGATAAGCGTTGAAATTCTGCCAAACGTTAAGATGAAGAGATTTTCTTCGGTGGGTTGAATCAAAAGCTGTGTTAAAAAGGCGAGGTAACAGATTAATCCAAGAACAGAGGTGCGATTGAACGTTTTGAGAATCCCATGAGCATATCTGGATTGCTGGCTTTTGCCTTTTCCAAAGTGAACCAGATCTTCTGTTTGAACACCGCGTTCTTTGAGAAGTTCCACCGCTTGATCTCGAATAGATGCGTCATATCCATACATCGTGCAGTTTTCCACGATGTCGACGAGTTTTTCCGTCTGCATATTTTTTAATCTATTCGGCATCTTCTAGGTCAGGTTATGAATTTCCTTTCGCGTGATCCGCTAAGAAGGTTTCTAAACCCGAAGTCGTTAGTGGATGATTCAATAGCGCTTTGATCGCCTTTAAAGGAACCGTAGCAACGTCAGAACCGATTTCAGCACAGTTAATGATGTGCATTGGATGACGTACGGATGCAGCCAAGATTTGAGTTTCAAAAGAATAATTGTCGTAAATCAATCGGATCTGAGCAATTAAGTCCAATCCGTTTGTTGAGATATCGTCCAATCGACCTAAGAAAGGGGAGATGTATGTTGCTCCTGCTTTGGCGGCTAATAAAGCCTGTCCAGCTGAAAATATTAAAGTGCAGTTCGTTTTAATTCCTTTTGATGAAAAGTATTTAATTGCCTTAATGCCTTCCGCGATCATTGGAACCTTTACAATAATGTTTTTGTGTAAAGATGCTAGATGTTCACCTTCGCGTACAATTCCTTCGTAATCCGTTGCTATAACTTCCGCGCTTATTGGGCCGTCTACAATTTGACAAATATCGATGTAATGTTGGATAATGTTTGCTTCACCTGTTATTCCTTCTTTGGCCATGAGTGAAGGGTTTGTTGTTACGCCGTCAAGAACACCAAGATCGTTGGCTTCTTTTATTTCGTCAAGGTTTGCGGTATCAATAAAGAATTTCATAGCTAGGATTTTCATCTAAAATTAATAAAAAGCGTCAGCTTTAGATAAGGAATTGGTAAAATGACCAATCATAGTGGTTATCGGAAGAGCAAATAACAAGAAATAACTTGGCGAGAGGCAAGTTGAAAGAATACAAATACAGAAATGAAATGTGAGTTCTAAATCTAAATGATTCAAAAAGTTTAGAACAAAAAAGAGGGGTAAGCTACTTATATCGCACCGCTCAACCTTCTACCCTTGCTGCGTTCCCGCCCTGGGGGAGTCAAAGGGAGCTGGTCGTACAAGACTTACCCCAGCCGCGAAGATAGTATGAAGATTTGTTATAACAATGAAATAATTGAAATTCAAAGATTTTTTTTTTAATCACTTGAATTACAGGCCTGACCCAACTATGGAAATACCATCAATCTTGTGTTTTTTTCCCTTCCAAGCACTTCGTTCATTCTCAATGATGTTCCTTTTATTCCTCAATAGAGAATTTGGTAGAGCTGTTTTCTATTTATAGCATTATCCATTTCTGCTTTTTTAAATTATTGAGTGCTGCTATCCTCTTTATGAATAGGCGAACCATAAACTAAAAATCGACTTTATGAATACTAGAGTATTATCATAGCTTCATCTTTTTGCACATTGACTTTGAGCAGCTTTTAACTCATTAAAAAGAGAACCATATTCAAATCAAAGACTTACTCCATAAATGACGTTAATTGGCGTCTCTCTTTTGGTAAGAACTGCACTTGCGTTTTCGCGTAACTATCAATCAATCTAATAGTTATCAATGTGAATGTTATATGAACAATAGATAATACAATGGTAACCGTCCAAAAATATTTTGCTCTATAAAAGTTCCGAATTTTGCAAGACACGATTGAATTGGTTGTGGGTGGATTCCAGGAGAGTGCAGCTCCTGTTCGTAAGTTAAGTTTAGGTAGATACATAGTTAAGACAAAGTAATTCATCCACAACTTTTCAATTAACATATAAATTTCAATGGAGTTATTCTTTTTAAGTTTCGGTGCACTATTTTCAGTTATTAACCCTTTAGGCACTTTACCAATTTTTATAGGGCTCACAAATCAAAAAGACAAAAAGGTAATTATTGAAACCGCAATACGAACGGCAATCAATATGCTTGTGATCCTCTTGATTTCCTATTATCTCGGGAGATATATGTTGTCTTTTTTTGGAATCAGTTTGCAATCATTAAAAATAGCAGGTGGAATTATCATTGCCACTTCTGGATTTGCGCTACTTACCGGAAGCTTCTCAAAGCATAAGGGGATGGGGAAAAGAGTAAAAGACGATGCCTTTACTCGATCTGATGTTTCTTTGACTCCTTTGGCAATACCAATGCTAGCAGGACCGGGCTCTATATCTCTTCTGATTTCGTTTAACGATCAGTACAATAGTATTCAGGATCAAATTGTATTGAACAGTGCGATACTTACAGTATCAGTTATAACATGTTTACTCTTAATTAGTTCAAGAGTAATTGTTAAGCGATTAGGAGCTTCAGGAATTAATGCGTTATCAAGGATCATTGGTTTTATCGTAATATCAATTGGAGTAGAATATGTTTTGTCAACGGTACTCGAAATTATTGAAGATATAAGATAAAAAAAATCAGTCTCGGTTTAACCAAGACGGATTCAATTGTAGTATTAGTAGGCACTAATCCAAGTGCATAAAATCTTTCTTTGCTAGAAGTTCATCTTCTGATTCTCTAATGTCTTCATCGTCGATACAACAGTCAACAGGGCATACAGCCGCACATTGAGGTTCGTCGTGAAAACCAACACATTCCGTGCATTTATCCGAAACGATATAGTATACATCCATATCAACGGGCTCCTTATCGTCGTCCGCCATTGTTTCGTCACCATTTAAGGTTGTAATCATTCCTGTAAGCGAAGTTCCATCGGAGTATTTCCACTCAGCACCACCTTCATAGATAGCGTTATTAGGACATTCAGGCTCACAAGCCCCACAGTTTATACATTCGTCAGTAATTATAATTGCCATTACCTGTTATTTTTTTTCTGCAAATATAGTACGGAATGACGAATAATAAATGAATTATACTTTATTTTTGCAGCGTGAAACAGGAAGAAATAATTAAAGGCTTTGAACAGCTTGGCGTTCTCATGACCAGTTTGGGTGAGAATAAGGATTGGGAAGACTTCTCAGTCGGAGTTACAGAAAGTGAGTATTTGAGTCTTCAAACGGTCATAAATCGACAGGTGAGTTACAACGGTTGGTTTACAAAGGAGAATGTCCGAGGAAGTATATTAAATCTTGGTAGACAGCTTAATTCCAATTCGGTATCAGGCTGGTCTTCAAGCTATGGTTTTAATGAGAATCCAAAAACCGTTGCAGTAATTATGGCCGGAAACATTCCATTGGTTGGTTTCCATGATTTCTTGTCAGTACTCGTTTCTGGAAATAAAATTGTTGCCAAATTGAGCTCAGATGACAAAACACTTTTACCAGCATTGGGTCAACATTTGATTGAATTTGTTCCAGGTTTAAAAGACCGAATTGTCTTTACATCGGGCCGAATTGGAGAAATTGATGCTGTAATTGCAACAGGAAGCGACAATTCAATGCAGTATTTTGAACAGTATTTTGGCAAATACCCAAACATATTCAGAAAGAATAGAACTTCTATCGCTGTTCTAAATGGAGATGAAACGGAAGAGGACATTAAAAGCCTTGGCTCTGACATCTTCGATTACTTTGGCCTTGGATGCCGCAACGTGTCGCATTTAATGCTTCCTGAAGGATTTGAATTGAGTCGTTTCTTTGAAGGCGTTATTTCGCACGGAGAGGTGATTCACAACAATAAATACGGGAACAACTACGACTACAACAAGGCGGTATACTTAATGAACAAGTTAGAAATGTTGGACAATAACTTCTGCTTGCTTAGAGAATCGGAAGAGTTGTTTTCTCCGTTGTCGATGATTCACTATCAATTTTATAAAGATCAATCGGATATTGACAACTACATTAAGGAACACGAAAGTAAAATTCAAGTGGTTGTTGGGCGAAATTATTTAGACTATGGACAGGCTCAATGCCCAGCTCTGGATGATTATGCGGATGGAGTAGATGTGATGAAATGGCTGGATAAGTTATGAATTCGGAGTTTTGAATTAGGAATTAGAAGTTATCAATTATGAAATTCACTTGTACTGTAGATATTAATCTCTCTAGAGAGAAGGTTGTTGCGTTGTTTGAAGACACTTCGAATAACAAAGAGTGGCAAGATGGATTTCAATCAACGGAGCTGATTAGCGGAGAGCTAGGGGAAGTAGGAGCGGAGTCACTTCTTAAGTTTAAAAACGGTAAACGCCTAATGGAGCTCAAAGAAACAATTCTTGTGAGTGATTTGCCAAACGAGTTTACGGGTGAATTCGTTCATGTTCATATGATCAATACCATGCAGAATCTATTTACAGAGGTGAACGAGAACACGACGCGATGGACTGCTAACATTGAGTATACGAAGCTGAATAGTCTTTCAATTAAGATCATTGTGAAATTCTTTCCGAAGATGTTCAAAAAGCAAACGCAGAAATGGCTGGATCAATTTAAGGTCTTCGCGGAGAGGAAATAGTAACGGAATTTCACCTTTCGCAGGAGTAATTAAAATAAAATGAGAAAAGCAATTATTATTGGAGCGACGTCTGGAATTGGACGAGAACTTGCCAAAACACTTGTCGCTAATGGTTATAAAGTTGGGATTACCGGGAGACGAAAAGCGGAACTTGAATGGTTAAAAGATTCTAGCCCCGAAAATTTTCTAATTAGCTCATTTGATTGTACGGCAGAAAACAATTTTGAAAAATTGACATCCCTGACAGTTGAGCTTGGAGGGTTGGATTTATTAATCCTAAGTTCTGGCACGGGAGATTTAAATGAAAACCTTGATTTTAAGATAGAAGACGAAACGAATCAATTGAATGTAATTGCATTTACAGAAATTGTTACTTGGGCTTTTAATTATTTTGAAAAGCAGGGGAAAGGGCATTTAACAGCAATTAGTTCAATCGCCGGAATTAGGGGAGGTAGAATTGCTCCTGCTTATAATGCGTCCAAAGCATATCAAATAAATTATTTAGAGGGCTTAAGACAAAAGGCGAAGAAGACGAAAAAACAAATTTACATTACCGATATAAGGCCAGGATTTGTAGATACAAAAATGGCAAAAGGAGAAGGTCAGTTTTGGGTGGCATCAAAAGAAAAAGCAGCCAAACAGATTTTTAGTCTTATCAAAAGGAAAAGAGATATTGGATACGTTTCTAAGAGATGGAGACTGATTTCGATAATCCTGAAAGGGTTGCCCAATGGAATATACAAGAGAATGTAAATAGCTTGATCAATTTAAAGTCTTTGCGGAAAAAAAACTAAGACTTGTGTTTTTCGCAACCTTGCTTCTCTAGTTTGCGAATATCAATTAAAGATTTCGAGCGTTAATTCATAAAATTACAATAGAATGTAATCACGGAATTATGAAAAAGCACTTTGTTATTGGAACTATTCTTCTCGTTTTTTGTTTTAATTTGAACGCTCAGAAATCAAGGCCTAGAGTCGAAATATTTGATTTTGAAGGAAATGGAATGTATGTTGGGCCTGTAGTTCAATGGGAATTGAATGATTTAACATTAGGAGGAGAAATAAAAAGATACAGATCGTTTGGAGATTTTATATTCCCTTCATTTTTATTATCATGGTCTCAGTATGCCAATTATAGACGAGTAATTAATCGGAATGATAATCTAGGACCGAACAATATTGTCGGACTTGGAATGCACGTTTCCTTTTTCTCTTTGGAGACGAATGTATCCTTTGGGAATAATCAGGTAATATGGGATTTTACCCCTAAATTAATTTTTGATATTGGAAGTGTTAATCTTTCCTATGGCTATAAAATTCCAGTTCTCGAAAGTAATGGACTAATCAATAATCACCATGTGTTTTCCATAAAGTATGGATTACATTTTTATTAGCTGCTGTCATATCGACAGTGTATGTTTTGAAGTGATTTCTTCCTCTTCCTTTGAATGCTTTGACTCCAACAAGGGTATTTATCAATTTCGCATGATTAATAAGACAGAAAGCCCCGTAATTTTCATCACGAGGCCTTCTCCTATTTTATGTGTTGTTAGTTAATCTTTTTCTGATTTCGGAATGTCTCTCCAAGTATAACTCTTGTGTACTATTTTCCAGGAGCCTTCGTATTTTAATAGAAGAAAATAATCGGTATAGATTCTCCAATTGGGTATTACAATTTCGGCTTTCGCAATTGCCGCATCTTTTTCAAAATCAATTGAAATTATTCGACCAACACGATTCGATTTTTCTCCTTCCTTTACACTTGAGATGTACTTTTCACCTGAACGAGTTCTTAAACTATCTTCAGTTGTTACAGTATACAGATTAAAGTCTGGATGAAAAGCTTTTCTAAGCCTGTCGGGTTCACCATTTGCTGTTCCTTCAATATAATCAAGCAGTGTACTGGTAATTTGTTCAATTTCCGATTTGCTATTTACAACCTGAGCATTCGTATTAAAACCACAGAACAGAATTAGTCCAAGCACTACAGTTTTGATTCTTTGGATCATATCTTCTTATTTGTAATTAGAATCAACTATCGAATCACTGTTAAATATCCTGTAACCATTTCGTCCTCTTTGTCTGTAGTGTACTGCAATTCACAAGAGTAGAAGTAAGTACCTGCGGGAATTTCTTTTCCTTTTGAAGTACCGTCCCATCCTTCAGCAGCATCCGTTGTTTCGTAAACTACATTCCCCCAACGGTTCATGATTTTCGCATCGATTGGAATATTACATTCAGTTGAGAAATAGAACTTATCGTTCACTTGGTCACCGTTTGGTGTAAATACATTTGGAACATCTAAAACACAATATTCTCCAACATTAACAATTGGCTCTTCATCATTTGGTGTTCCTAAAAAGCTAGATACTTGAACAACGTTTGTTTCAATTGTAACAGTATAAGATGAAGTTGCAGGTACAATTACCTCCAATCCTACGGGTGGAACTCCAGTAACAGTATATGTTCCTGGATCTACATCCATAAAGAAATAATAACCTGAATGATCCGAAACGATTGAAGAAACCAAAGTATTAGAAGCATTTCTTAATTCCATTGTCCATCCTTGTGATTTCGCATCTGAAGCGTCTTCAATTCCATTTAAATTTGAATCTTCTCTAGAATAACCAGCAATTGTACCTCTTTTAATACAAGAGTTGTCAGAGATTAATGCGCTGCTATAGATTTTACCATCCAAGTTAACACCCATCACAACTTGCTTGTTCCTGTGGTGCAATTGTAATTTGTAAGTTCCTGGAGTCAATTGGTGAACTACATTTACCGTTGCTGGAGTACTTAAGAAGTTGGCTTGAGAATAGACGTAAGGTTGAGCAACCAATAAAGTCTGAACACCTTGTGCGTCTTCTAAGTATACTTCCGCCCAGTTATCAGCATTTAGCGAAAGATCGAAAGTAACAGCAACTGCTTGAGCCGGATCGTCTGCGCAAATACAAAATTCGCGTTCAAAAATGTATTGAGTTGTATTTAACGCCCAGTTGTCAGTTAAGGCTTGAGCCGTTGGATACGCATTTAAATATTTAGAATTTGCACCTGCGAACATCCATGAAGAAGTGATTGGAATTGAAATGGCTGGTCCACCAATATTCGAAGTCCATCCCGGAGGATCTGCAGGGGCTTGAACAAGTCTCCACATTGGGTCGAAATCATAGTCATTAATTACTGCACTTGTCACAGGATCCCATCCAGTACTGATGTTGATGGCACTTACTGGGCCGAAACATGTTTGAGAAAATGACGTAAATAGTGTGAGTAACGCAACGAGTGTGAGAATAGCTTTCATAACGGAAGTAGTAATTTTGGTTGATCCATTTGTGGATTCAAAATAAAGACGTCACCGTTTTTAAAAAAGTTGTTTGAAGGTGTTAAAAGAATTGAAACTATTTATATTTCTCAATCATTTCATACGACTTTTGAACCTCTAAGAATCGCTCCTCTGCTATGTTTTGTTGCTCAATAGAATCTGTTGCAAAAAGATCGGGATGGTGCTTTTTTACCAAAGAACGGTACGCCTTTTTGATCTCGTCCATGGAAGCATGCTCCGAAACGCCGAGCACTTTATACGCAATATTTAAAATTGATTTCTTAGCACTTACGGATTTCGGACGTGAACTTGACGATTGATATCTGCTTCGTTGTTCTTTTTGCTTGTAGATTGCTTTAATACTTTCAAACTCCTTTTTGCTCAGGCCTAATTCGTAGCTTATGTTTTCAAGAAGATCGATTTCTTTTTGATCAAACAATCCGTCAACAAGACAAAGCCCCGCAAGAAAGTAGATAACTTGGTTACGCTCATGTTTTGTCAAAGCAACATTTAGTAATCCAATCAACCTTTGCAGTGGTAAAGGAGCCTTAAAAGCATCATCCATGGCGCCAATAAAGTTTACACCAGTGTTTGGGAAATGTTTTCTAATGTATTTGCTTATGTAGATCACCTTTTCCTTTGATCCCTTTCCGTCGGCTCTAATCATTCGAACCCCCAAGTAAATATGGGCGTTTAGTACGGACTCATTTTGGATATCTTCAACATTACTGTTTTTCAGAAATGATTTCCAGTCAAATTCTTTAAGGCTCATCGTAAATCGAAGCAAAAGTAGGGCAGCGATTATTATAACTAGTGCAATGCTTAATTCTTCATTGCTAATATTAACATCATTAGAAGTGTTTACACTATTGGAGAAACTTAGGATTACATTTGATAGACTCATTATTTATATTTTTCAATCATTTCGTAGGACTTCTGGACCTCTAAGAAGCGCTCTTCTGCTATATTTTGCTGCTCTATTGAGTCTGTCGCAAATCGATCGGGATGGTGCTTTTTCACCAAAGAACGGTAGGCTTTTTTGATCTCATCCTTGGACGCATGCTCCGAAACGCCCAGAACATCATAAGCGATTCTCAAAACTCTGGTTTTAGCGCTGGCAGACTTTGGTCGCGAGCTAGAAGATTGATAACGACTGCGCTCTTCTCGTTGCTTGTACATCGCTTTGATACTTTCAAACTCCTTTGGTGTTAACTGCAGAAGAAGACTGATTTTCTTTAAAAGATCTATTTCTCTTTGATCCATAAAACCATCTACAATGCTCAGTCCAGCAAGAAAATAAACTGTTTGAATCCGCTGGTTCTGATTTAACGCTTGGTTCAGCCATTTTGACAAGATTTCTAGGTCTACAGGCTTTTTAAAAGAATCATTCATGGCATCAATGAAATTGACGCCAGTTTGAGGGAATTGCTTTTTAAGGTATTTGCTCATGTAAATCACCTTATCCTTTGATTGTTTTCGATCAGCGCTAATCATTTGCGTCCCTAAACACAAATGAGCTTCAAATAGTGTTCCGCCGTCCACATCAACTCTTCGGGCTCTAAAGACGCTTTTCCGCCACTTAAGCGCATTAACTTTATAGCTGATGATCACAATTAACGATATCGATAGTAATGCCCCAAATGCTATCAAGGCTTCATTTCCTCTTTGATTGGCTAGGTTTTCGTTATTTGTTGTGATTAAGTAAAAAACCATTCTAATTTTCTAATGTTTCATACGCCATCTGAATCTCCAGAAACCGTTCGTTCGCTATTCTCTGTTCTGCTTCTGACTCTGATGCAAAGCGATCGGGATGGTGTTTTTTGACAAGTGATCGATAGGCCTTTTTAATTTCAATCATGTCCGCTTGTTCAGAAACCCCAAGTACATTGTATGCCAATTTCAAAGCAGATTTTTTCGAGTAACTAGAAGTTGAAGATTTTGATTTTTCACGTCCACGCTGGCGCTGTTGTGCATAAGAAGCGATAATACTGTTCAATTCTTTGGGAGAAAGACCTAGTACTGATCTAACTTTATCAAGAATGTCTTTTTCATTTGAATCAATGCCGCCATCAATCAAGGAGAATCCAACCAAGAAATAAAGTACCTGAGAACGTTCTTGTCGATTTAAATGAATAGCCAGCCATGAAGTAATCGTTCTAAGGTTGATTTCATTTTTGTAGGCAAAATTAAGGGCTTCCTTGAAATCTGTCTTTCTGAAATGAGTATGGAAATATCGATTCATGTAATCGATTTTATCAATTGAGCTTTTCCTGTCGACTCGGAGCATCCATGCAGCAAGGCAAATGTACGCCTGTAACAGATTGTTATTGTTGTACTTTAAGTCATTGGGGAATTGACCTTTATCCCAAGCCGAGGCAGTAATTCTCTTGTATAAGATATAGCCTAAAGTGAGAATGAACGGCAGAGAAACGACCAAAGCAGCAAAAATTGTTTGGTAAAGTTCTTCTTCATGAGTCGGAGCTCCCGGCGGTCTGTAATTTACACTCATAGTCTAGCGAAAATAGAGATTCTTGTTGGATTCAATTGATTTTAATTAATGTTTAGAATAGGATCAATTAATATTCCTCAAGTGTTTCATACGCTTTTTGAATCTCCAGAAACCGTTCGTTGGCAATACTTTGTTCAGCTTCAGACTCTGACGCAAATCGATCGGGGTGATGCAATTTTACCAATGTCCGGTACGCCTTTTTGATTTCATCCATATTGGCCTGTTCAGAAACGCCTAGAACTTGACATGCCAATTGGTGCATTGACTTTTTTAAGCTTTCGCTTCTGGGTTTTGATTTTGACTTCGTTCGTTGACGTTTCTGATTGTACATCGCAATCATACTATCAAACTCTTTTGGAGATATTTCAAGAATATCACTCATTTTACGCAGCAGATCTATTTCCCGTCGATCCATGCTAGTGTCAACAACAGTTAGACCTGCTAAGAAATAGATGACTTGTAGACGTTGTTTGGTGTCAAGGTGCTTCGCTAGCCATGAACACGCGAGGTGAACATCAATCGGTTTCTTGAAGACATCACTCATCATTTCTGCGAAGTCCAATTTGTGATCTGGAAAATAGTGATGAAAGTAATTGTTCATGTAATCAATTTTCTCACGATACGCTTTCCGATCCGCTTGAATGAGGAATGCACCAAGGATAACGTGCGTACCCAATAGATTTTCACTGTCAAATTTTAAATTGCCAAAAGTGAATTTCTTATTCCATCGAGCCCGTTGATAAAACATATAACCGAAGAAGGCAATGCCAATTGCAACGGACACGCTTAGGCCTATGATCATGCCAAATGGAATCTCAGTTCCTATCCGATAAGCAAACGAACCTCCAAAACTGCAGATAATAGTCATTGGAACTAAAATATTAAATCCTGCCGACTCGACAGGATTTAATTCATTGTTTTCTGAAACTTAAATTACCATGAATTTAATTTTAAATCCCTTCATAGATACATTCTTCTTTAGATTTACAGATGTCAATATAGTCGAGTAGGGCATTCATGAGAGCATTGCGCTCTTCTATCTTGTCCTCCAATTCTTCGACTTCTTTGTTGAATGTTTCAATTCGATTCTTTCGTGCAATTAAGGCATCCAACATCTCTATATCATCTTCTATTGATTCCTGAATGACTTTATGTGCATAAGGAGAAATCTTCTTTAATTTTTCATACAATTCATCTTCTGTCACTTCACTCCAAACCAAAGCTACACTCTTTATTTTATAAGGATTGTATGTTTTGGACGCGAATTGAATTAAACCATCTTTCTTTTGAATTCCTGTGCAGAAGATGTTGTCAAAAGTTGAATAATTGCTAACCACTCTGTCAGGGAACAATGCTGTTGCTTTGCCCTTAAAATAAACCAAAGGAAGCACGGTCCGCATGTATGGAATTGACTGATAAATCCTTGTGTGTCCTAGGTTGTCACTCGCCGAAATATTGACGGTAACTGGCGTTGCTGCTTGAAGTTTTTCAATATAACAATCAATATTTAACCAACTTGAACTAAACCATGTTGTAGTATAGGCTGAAGAATTCGCTACTGTTGCTTTTGCAGTTAAAGGCCGGTACGTTTCAACACCTGCTTCATTTGATTCGACTCTCAATTGATTCTTTAGGTCATTGATTTCATTCAATGATTTGTCATAGTAATTCCTTTCTGTTTGATCAAGCGCTATTTTGTATTCGGCACGTTGTTGATTATAGAAAGCCTCTAATTGCTCATGATACATATGATTTTCAATGTTCGTCGCGTTTTCAGCGGCAAATTGCTCAAACCGTTTCTTTTCCTCACCGTATAACATGGTCGAAACTGCTCCGTCTGTGAACGTCATGTCTTTGTCGATATTGACGATATAGAGGCGTAGAAGTGATTCTCCTTTACGGATTGTATGTAAAACCTTAAGGCGTTCCTCAAACTCTTTCGTTGCAATAAAGGTTTCTTGAAATTTAGGGTCTTTAATTGTCTTGAT
>JAWUWJ010000072.1:0-16437 GCA_034111925.1 Crocinitomicaceae bacterium | reverse complement strand
CCCATATGTCACGTACAATTGTTTCATTTGCAGTTTTTATATTAAAATCTTTTCGATCTATTATTTTAATTGTACCAGCCTCGATTTTTTGTACCCGTACTTGGTGTCTATTATACCAGATTTTATGTTCAAGCTCTTGTTCAATTTCCATTATCTCCGTAAAGCCACGAGATTCAAAATTCCATTCATTTTCAAATTCTATATCCTCAACCAATTCAGGGTTAATTGAATTTAAAGCTTCAGCAAGATTAATGTAATATTGAGATTTTGAAGAATTAAAAACATCTTCCAAATCTTTGTGAGGGAGTTTTTGATTTCCATCTTTTAAACTAAAATCTGATTTATTGTATGTCACAAATATCAACCCAAAATCTTGAGATTGATTTTTCAGTTTATATTCTAAATAAGACTCTATAATAATGGCATCTCCAATGCTGTTTTTTGATAAATGAAAAGGTGCCTTTTTATCAATTGCTCTTTGTGTAGCTCTCAATTTTATATCGTCATTTACTGATAATTTTTCTGATACCTTAAATAGCTTCTCGATGCGTTGTATTGAGTTATGAGCATTTTCACCAAGAGTTGGTATTTTTTGATCAATATCATTTAATTGCGATAATGTGCTTTCCTTCAAGTCATGACTACCATGCGCCAATACCATTTCTTTTACTTTTTTAAACTGACTTGAAAGACTTTTTCCAGCATCATCAATAACTCGATCTTTATTTCTATTGAATTCAGATAATATGATATCAGGACAAATTAAACTAATCTCCTTTCTCTCAAGAAAATTTTCTAGCAGATCTAGTAATTTTTCGCCTTTAGTCGTTTTGGCAATATCTAACCAAACACAAGTATCAATAATAAGTTTAACCATATCACACTATTTATTTAATCTTATACTATTCTTAGTATATCCAATATATAGATATTTCCAACCATATTCAGTTGAGTAATCCATTAAGTTTAAAGTGGAACTTATCACTTGTCGAATTTCTGCGACCACCTGATCGAGAATAATGAGGTTACAGAACATACATAGTAAAAGTAAGTATTAGAATGCAGATTAAAAATGAGTAGAAATACTTAGAATAATTCTTCGAGTAGTTTTATTAAACACTCTTTCCCCATCAACAGCTCGTCCAATTGTTTGCGGATCAACTTCGAGTTTCTTCGCACATTCTTTCTGCGTTAATCCGTTAACATACATGAATTGTTTTAGCTTTTTTGATAGCGAAGTACCAGCGAAGGCTAAAAGTGGCGTGTATCCAAGATATGTAAGAATGAGAGGTGTGTGATGAGCCATTGGTTTATTTCTACCCAATTCCCAATTAGTAATAGTATCAGTAGTTGTGCCTAACAGATGGGCAACACATGACTGGGATTCATTGCGGTCAATCCTGATTTTACGTATATGGTCTCCCAAGGTGTGACATTCCTCAACCGTCCTGTTATGGCTAGGTTTGGGGGCTTTGAGCGTAAATGACAAATGGGTCACGCAACTGTGTCCGTGTGGCTATTACAACCATCCAGAGCGTCAATGTACGTGTGGGTCAAGCAATGTTCAACGCTATTTAAACAAGGTGTCAGGGCCTTTATTGGACCGAATCGATCTTCATGTCGAAGTGACTCCAGTGAATTATGATGATCTAGCGAATGGAATGCCAAAGGAGTCAAGTGCAGATATTCGGAAAAGGGTAGTGGAGGCGAGGAGAGTTCAGGGGCGACGGTTCGATAATTCGATTGTTGGGTCATCCGAAAAATCGGAAAATCAAGCAATCGGAAAATCTATTTATTCCAATTCTGAAATGTCTTCAAGGCAGATTCGTGAGTATTGTAAATTGGATTCAAAGAGCGCTGAACTATTGAAGAAGGCAATGAATAGTTTAGGCTTTTCGGCAAGGGCTTATGATCGGATTTTGAAAGTTGCAAGAACGATAGCCGATTTGGAAAAGGTAGTGGATATAGGAGCAGATCACATTGCCGAGGCGATTCAGTATCGCAGCCTAGATCGAGAGAATTGGGCAGGGTAATGAAAAAGGCTGTCCCTAAGAACAGCCTTTTGAATAGTTAATGTATTTTACTATTTCTTAACCAACTTTGAATGTGCTTGAACACTTCCATCTGTTACAATAGATAAAGTATAGATACCATTTGGTATTCCACTTAAATCAATCGTTTGAGCTGTATATTGATAATTCAAATCAGATGTACTAATTAGCTTACCAGTTATGTCATGCACATTAAGAACAGAATTTTCTTCCTCAGTAAATGCGTATTCAAAAGTGAAAGAACCATCCGTAGGGTTAGGGTACACTATGAAGCTGACATTACTGACTTCAATTAAATCTTGAATTGTGCTATGACTTGGTGTCTTCGTAGTATAGAACTCATAGTTATCCACCACGAAGTTCTTACGAAGAATAGCTGTTGCCATATGTGAATAGAAGCTTTCATTCATTGCAATAGTTTGCAAAGCGTTAATTTCTTGTTCACTAATTAAATTACTCGACTGTGAATTCACATTTAACAATAATCCCTCCATGAAAAGAAGATTATTTTCATCTTGGTCAATACCTTGAATTGAAGTCAGTACAGTTTCTGCCTGAACAAACTCATTTGTCATCAACAAGTATTGGTATTCCAACCATTTTTGTTCATTTAAAGAAAGATCAAGCTTTTCATTCGCAGTTTGATAAAGGGAATGAATCGCATTAGGGTTTGATCCAAATTGCGTACGACGCATAACGTAAAGAACTTCTTGCAAAGAGAACTTTGCCAATTCACTTTCAAAATTTGGAGTTAATTCGTTGTTTTCAAGGATTAAGTTAAGAACAGCGTCGCTAATGTCATCACAAATCTCAAGATACCCATTCGCAGAGTTTGCAAGGTCAATTTGTGATCCACAAGAAGCTGTTGAATTAACATTATTCCCCATAAGACTGATTCCTGCTGATATAAAATTCACTCCAAAATTCCCATATGAAATAAGAGGCGTAGTATTGGTAATAATGTCTCCAGTTAAACCAAGGCCATTGTTAGAAATAAATGAATTTCGACCAGCTCCTAGTGCAGGTGATGGACTTGATCCAATATTTCCAGTGATGTTAATATTCTCTATTCCAGCGTAAGAATAATTGTACAAATAATTATTGCTTATTAATGGCATTATTGAATTAAGGATTGTGCTTTCCAAATGGATAGCAGTGTTAGTCTCGAAAATACAATTAGAACCAATTTGAACTTCTGTTGGAACGCTGTACGTTGTGAAGTATCCAATTCCAATCGCACCATCATTTTCTTGTGCATCCATGTTGATTGAATTACAAAGTGCATAAGAGCTCAACAAATTGTTCATGTATATTCCATAAAATCGGCAATCAGTAATTGTATTTTCTGTGATGTAAACGCTTCTCGCGCTTTCACATTGAATTCCAGTTTCAAACCCTTCGATATGGTTTTCTTTAATAGCATAAGAATTACTCAATGAACAATAGATAGCCGCATTACTACTAACTCCATCGGCATTGAATTGAGCAGTACTTGTCAAGTCATTGCTTCTAATAGACGTTGATGAACAGCTTGTCGCAGCAATTTGATGCTCAAATCCAGCAAATGAATTTCCAACGGCTATTGTGTTCGATTCTATTAGTGAATTCGTATTTCTAAATAGTGATATACTTCTGAATAAATCAGTGAATTGATTCGAGCTAATCACAATATTATCAGAGTTTATAGATTCAATTCCATAGAAATTAGGATTCTCACTGTCTTGAACGATAAAATCATTTTGAGAGATGTCACTTGCGAATTCAGTGAAATCTGAATAGATACCATATCGGTCTCCAGCAGTTCCCCAGTTACAATCGGAAGATTCAAAATCAGGAGCCAAATCATCAAGTAAGAATGTATTTCCCGTGATGCTTCTTAAAAATTTACCCCCCCCTAAATAAACGCTGGCTTTACAATTTGAAAATAAGTTATTGGTAATACGTAGATCATAATCCTTTTGATCAAATGTACGAAGGGCTCTTTGTGCATTCTTGAATGTAGATTCATTAACTATTCCAGTTGGGTTATTTGGTTGATTGGGATTTACGTTAGAGAAATTAATTCCTCTCCACGTTCCATTTGGATCACATGGTCGGTATACTGAATTGTTCGAACGAAGCATCGCTCCATCTGTGAAGTCAATTCCTGCGCATTCACCGAAAACTACATCAACGTTTGTAATATCGAGAATTGCATTGTTAGATACAGTGATAATCGTATTATCTGGGATATAGATTTTATCGATCCAAAAAGTGTTTGTTGTTATATTCGAGGTAACTTCAATATACGCTGGATCAATAGCTGCAGGACAACAAGTTGAAAAATCAGGAGTAACATCAATAGTAACGGTTTGCGTCTGAGGGCAAGTTCCTCCAGTTGCGGTTACTGTTAAAGTTACTGTAAAAGTCCCAGAACTTGAATAGGTATAGGAAGGGTTTTGAAGTGTTGAAACATCTAAAATTGTTGATGGATCTCCAAAATTCCAATCCCAGGTAATTGTGCCATTGAGAGTAGTTGTCCCTGTGAAATTTAATTTTCCGCAAGTGTCAATTTCAGCTGTTGCTGTTACGTCGTCAGGTGAAAATATAGACTGTACAAAGGTAGGAAGACCAAAACGACAATTGGTTCCAGCTGCAAGTTGCACCGCTTGTTGATCCAACTGTGCAATTGGAGAATTCGGAGTGTCGATTCTTCCAATAAATGAAGAGTTGTCTAAAGACACATATATATCACCGTCTGGTGCTAATTGGAGTGCTCGAACTGTGTTATTAGTTCCGCCACCGCCTGTGAGATTGACAGCAGTAATAGCCGTTGGTGCACCACTTATATCACTTCTCCAAACTCGATTAAGATCTCCAATATAAAGTTGATTTCCATCTCCTGAGAATTCAATGCCGTAAAGGCTTGAAATTGCATTTGAACCGGGAACAAAAACTTCAGATGATACTGTACCACCTGTTGGAGTATTGTTAAAGTCATATAGATAAGCTCCTCCTAATCCTGGTTGGCCCATTCCTCTGTAAACAAGAGCAAGTTGAGTTCCAGAAGGTGCAAATTTCATATAACCAACTGCATTGAGTGCATTTGATGTATTAGTAATTGCATTATGTGATATTCCTACTGAACTCACTGTTGGAGTGGAGTTCACACCTATTGTCGTAACATCATATGCAAGAAAATCGGAGCTGTTTAACTGATGAGCAACAACCCAATACCCCGAACCATCACACATTTCCACAGCAGATATTTTTTCCACTACGCTATCATTCAAGAAAGTATTTATTGTCACCACATCTCCTGCGGGCATCCCTGGAGTGCCATTACCGGTCACCGTCATGTCTACAATAGAGTAAGACAGGACTGGATTGCCATTCTCTATTGCCCCAACAGTAAAAATGAAGTATTCAATAGCATTACCTGGATGGGGAATAATTATAGCAGATTGAGTCGCTGATGAATTTCCATTCAGTCCAATTCCATTGGGCATTATGCCACCATTTGCGTCTCGGACCGTAGAACCATCGGTAGAAAATAGCAGACTTCCACTTGCATCGCTAATTGTAGCTACGCCCTCCACTGTAGTTAAGTTGCTGGAAATTGAATTAACAGGAACGTTAAAATCAAGTCCGGCACCATTTCCAAAATGCCATATATTTCCCTCTTGTGAAAAGGATAGCGTGCTCATTAATGCGAATAGCATTAATAGTTTCATGTTTTTAAATCTTCCTAACATCTTTTTTGTTTTTAATGGATTAGATGTGAAGATTTAAAATACAAATCAATAAGAAAAATAAAGTCCCTGTCTGGTAGTGATATTCCCTTAAATGGTATGCTTTCTTTTACAAGCGGTTATCAAGAATTTGTAAAAAGGCATCTTTTTTTCTTCGTGAAACGGGGAGCTCAATATCGTTAATCAATTGAACATTCATCGTTTTAGAATAAAAGCGGGCAACATGATTAATGTTGATCACATACGATTTATGAATTTGGACAAAGTCCTCTCCAGCTTCTTCCAATAAATGAGATAGTGGAGAGGTTGAGACAATTCTCTTTTTGGAAAGGTGTATTTCAACACATCCAAGTTCAGCCTTAAAATAAAGGATATCTTTTTGTTCTACATATTCTGTGTGACCAGAACATTGAACCCGCATGCGTCCCTTTTTTTTGTTTGGATTAATAAGGGATAAGATTTTTTCCATTCCCAATTCCTTGTTGACATTTGCTATTTTATTAACAGCCTTTACCACTTTCTGGATGCTTAATGGCTTTAGTAAGTAATTTTCAGCACCAATGGAAAACGCCTCGGTAGCGAAGTGATTGTGCGCAGAAGTTAAAATAACATTGCAAGAATGGCTGGCTCCTTTAATTACGTCAAAACCGTTAAGTGATGGCATTTGGATATCTAAAAAAACGAGGTCTGGTTTTAAATCATTGATCATTCGGAGCCCTTCAATCGCGGAGTTCGTTGATGCTATTACTTCTAGGGTCGGACAAAATTCTTCTAGAATCAAATTCAATGATTCTGTAGCGGCTTTTTCGTCGTCAATAATAATGGTTCTTAATTTCATTCTATAAATACGGTAACTGAATATTTACAATCGTTCGAATATCTCCGGTTTTTTCTGGTTCAAGATCTTCAATAGTCATTTTGAATTGAGTTCCATAGTAGGAATTCAAGACCTCTAACCGTTCTGCGGTTATAATATTGCCTTTGGATTCATTTATCTTTGTGCTGTTTAGTTTACTTTCCCTTGAGGCTTTTCTTCCAATTCCGTTATCCATAATGCGGCAGTTCACATGTTGTTCAGATCGAATAAAATCAATTCGCAGAGTTCCATTGTTTTTTAGTGGCATCAAGCCATGCCAAATGGCATTTTCAATTAGAGGTTGTAATAATGCCGGAGGGATTCGAATGGATAATATATTTTCATCAGGATATTCAATGTTCCAATCAAATTGATTATTGAAACGCAATTGCTCTAATTCAACGTATTCCTTAAGTATATTTAACTCTTGTTTTACAGTTACTAAATTGTCTTGACAATGGTCCAGCATTTTTCGCATTAATCCTCCAAATCGGCTCAGGTATTCGCTAGATGCTAACTTATCATTTTTGAGAATATAGTTTTGTACAGAATTCAACGCATTAAAAATAAAGTGCGGATTAATTTGACGGCTTAGGGCCAGTAATTTGTAATTATATACTTGATGTTGAAGCAAGTGTCTTCTTTTTAATGACTTAATACGTGTTCTGTAAATGAGAGAAATGACAACCGCTATCAAAATAGCTCCGAGCACAATGAAGAGAATGATAAACTTTGTTTGAGCCCAATACGGAGTTTCAATTTCAAAGCTGTATTTAATTGTATTGTGTGGGTAATTTGGAGTGTCAACGGTTACTTCAAAAACATACGATCCTGGCTCGAGGTAAGGATAATTTATTTCTCGATTTTTTGTTGTGTTCCAGTTCAGAACTTTCCCGTTTTGAATCAGTCTATACTTGTATACCGTAGATTTTCCGCCACTCAAGGGGGCTCCATTGAAATCAACTTTGAAGGAACTATTTGAGTATTGAGAGATGCCTTTTACATTTGGCTTTTGTCTTTGATTTCCTAGCGAAATTTGACCAAATCGAATTTGTTTTTTATAGACTTTTTTATCGAAAGTAGCAAAGTCAACAACTAGAAAACCGTTGTTTGTGGCAATTACTATATCATTGTCTCGAATGATAAAGTCATTAAAATCGTACATACCAAGACCAGTTGTTGATGTGCTACTTTTACATTCGTAATTGTTCGTAGAGATTCGCGTAATTCCTGATGGGGTGAGAATGTAGATGTAATTTAGATTTCGTTTCATCCCGTAAATCATATCGTTACTAAGACCACTTTCCTTAGTTAAATGAAGGAGTTTAGAGTTCTTTAAAACATAAATACCATCATGTCTTGTGGCAATAAATAATTTATTGTTCCATTTAATTATAGAACTTATGCGTTGATTGAGTTCAGGGTACTTTTGACCTAAACTTATTAAGTTGTCATTCTTATACAGGTACAATCCAGAGTTTGTCGCTAAAAAAAGACCTTCTTCCGTTTCTATAAGTTCATTAACTTTGAATTTTGGATGATAGATGAGAGTATCTTGTATTAGTTCACCATTCAAAGTGTACTCAGATATACGCCTTTTTTCAAGTATAGATATGCTGTTGGCTCTTTTTAGAAAGTTATAGGCAGTAATTGGAAGTTTTGATTTGAATTGTGATTTAATCTTACCACTGAGATTCTCAAAACTCCAAATTTGAAGGCTATGATCTTGAGCTAGAAATAAACGATTTTCAACCCATTGGGAATAGCTTGTTTTTTGAGTGTTGGGAATTTTGACTTCTGTTCCATTTCTATTAAAAACATGAGCAGAACCATTTGATTCAATTGCAGATAGAAGCTCAAGGTTATTTGAGTAACTAATGTTAATAAATGTTTTATTTTGACCATAATTGAGCTTGTAAATATTTTGATCAGGCCAGTAAAAAACTCCGTTTTGAAGAGTTGAGATCCATTGGCCGCCTTCGCTGTCAAAAAAGCAACTCGAAATTGAATAATCTGAAAGAAAGGTACTTTTAAGTACTAACTCCCCTTGAGTTAAAGCGTATTTTTTTAGACCTTGGTTTCTTTCTGAAACAAATAGGTGATTGTCGTTTACATTAAGACGAATAATATCTTGATCGAAGATCTTTACTGGCTTGTTGCCATTTTTCAAACAATAAAGTATTCGCCCCCTTGAAATCCATACCTCTCCCATGAATTCGACCACATTCATTTTTAGATTATAACTGGAATGATTTAGGTTTTCAATAAAAAAATCAGGAAACACTTTTTTTTGACCATTTGAAATATAAACTAGATTTCCCATTTTAATTGAGGTACTAGTCGTAAAAAGATGTCCGTCTTTTTTAATGCAAAAAAAGACGTCAGACGAAGAATGATCTTTCATTATCTCGTTCTCCACGTTTCCATTTGGACTAATCGTTAGGTAGCCGTTTGCCTTGAATGATATGTGAATTATATTATTTGAATCAACAAAAAAAGATTTGGGGCAGTAAATAGAATGATAATTAAATTGCTCACTGATCTTATCATTATATTCATAAACGTGAATTTCTCCATCCTTGAAATAAGAGAGCTGCATCGAATATGAAATAAACCAAATTCGATCTTCATCATCCTCATAAATTTCAAAAACAGTATTGTCAGGAAGTCCATCACTTGTTGTGAAGGTTTGAAGTTCGTAACCGTCGTAATAGGAAACTCCATGATCCGTGGCAAACCAAATTCTTCCAAGATGATCTTCAGTTACGTAATAAACCTCACCACCACTAAATACTTCAGGACTATCAAAATGAATGAAATTTGGCACTTGTGCCATTGATTGATTCGATAAAAAAAAGAGAAGCAAAAAGAGATATCTATTCATTTCGGTTACATTGTTTTAATAATTACACGATGATGAATTAATAAAAGTAAGTATAAGTTCTATTAAAATCAATTGGGAAAAATACTTGAATTATTTCCTCAAAAGTTGTGTTTTTTTTCTTGGATTGCGAAGTTCTCTATTCTCTTGGATACTACAGCATGATTCACCAAATTGAGTAAAAATGAACGAACCTCTCTTTCTATGAATTACTGCAGGATGGGTATCGCAATCATGAACTAGTGATATTGATAAATATCCTAAAGTAGAGTGGGCTGTTTATCTCAGGTCCAAACATGCTACAAAAGAGTCAAGTGCGGATATTCGGAAAAGAGCCTGAAATCTTGAAGAACACAATGAATAACCTTGGGTTTTCCGCAAGGGCTTATGATCGGATTTCAAGTGATCGGCTTGGAATATTATATTTTGATTATTCCCAAAACTTTTTCATTGCAGAAATATCTGAGCTAGTGAATTTAGCCTTACCATTGGCAAAATGTCTAGTATATATTAGATCATTGTTTTCCAAATTGTAAATTGATATTTCGGTA
Source organism: Crocinitomicaceae bacterium (assembly GCA_034111925.1). Lineage (GTDB taxonomy): Bacteria > Bacteroidota > Bacteroidia > Flavobacteriales_D > Crocinitomicaceae > UBA4466. The sequence continues at coordinate 6,367 of JAWUWJ010000072.1, read as the reverse complement.
AATGTGTTGTATGCAAAGTACATTAAACAGTAATCGCTGAGATCGTCATTCTTGAGGGTTTCATATTCTGAGGGACTAATTAACTTGAATTTTATTCCTGCTTTTTTTAAAGCTGAAGTATTAACGTAGTTCTTAGTATTTCCAATGATTAATAATGTTTTGCTTTGAAGAGGCTTGGATTTTGGTAAAAATGAAGTGTATATACTTTTATACAATCCAGTTCCAATTTTCGAGATTTCATTGTCCTGAATAGACTGTACAATGTCATTCAATCCAGATATAGTTTGATCTAGATAAAGCAATCTTGAAAGCGATGCTTTCTTTTGATCATAACCATTGAATGCTATAAAACCTACGAAAGAATATTTTGAAAATTCCTTTTTAACGATGTGGTTGAGTTGAATTAATCCTAAAATTCGACTATTATCTCCAGCCATCTTCGCTTCAGCAAAGAAAATTTCCTGCCCTGAAAATTCCTGTGATGAATCCAATGAATCTAATATTGTTACCTCTGTAACTTCCCAGTTATTTTCTATAGCAGAAATATATCCAAGGTCTTTGATAGAATCTCCTGTTTTTAAGAAGTAGACACCATTCTCTAGTAAGCTTTTAAAATCTGGTTTCGAATATGATTTGTAAAAAGACTGTCCGTAGAGATTACAAGAAAGAATGACAATTAGAAATAAAAGACCGTGTTTCATAGCTTGGGTTTTTGTTGTGATAGTTGAAATCAAAATTACATATAAAAACATAATTTTTTTACGTAAAAATACGTGGTTTACTAGGTGGGATTTAAACAATTTAGAATGCAATAACGTTTTTTTATCTGATGCACATTACTTCTATCAACTGGACATTAGTCATGACTTTTCCAATGAAAAAAAGGCTGCTCCGAAGAACAGCCTTTTGAATCCTTGACTTGTTTTAGTGCTTTACGCTCAATTGCAATTACAAATGCTATCACTCCATTTTGAGGCCGTTCCATCTTTACAAATAGCTCTGACTTTCCAAGAAAAGCAAGCTTTAGTAGTTGGCAAAACCAATTTTGGATCAATTGTCGTTGTAGGTTTTGAATACCCCGATATTGCTGGGTCAAACTTGCAACATTTTGGGTCATTGTACGAAATACTTACTTCGTAACTCGTTGCATTTGAAATAGGAGACCATTGAAGATTTGTTGTATTGGATACTTTGTCTCTTTCACAAAATAATTTTGTAGGTGTTTTAATAATACATCCTTCAATAGATCCACAAGAACAAAGCGAACTGCTCCATTGCGAGGCTGTTCCATCTTTACAAATGGCTCTGACCTTCCACGAAAAACATTCTTTAGAAGTGGGTAAAACCAATTTAGGATCGATTGTCGTAATTAGCTTTGAATAAGCCAAAACCGACGCATCCACTTTGCAACATTCTTTGTCATTATATGTGACACTCACCTCATAACTAACAGCATTTGAAATAGAAGACCACAGTAGGTAAGTGGTATTAGACTTTGGGTCTATTTCACATGATAGCTTTATAGGTGCTTTGATAATACATGCTTCCAAAGGTGGACAAGAACATTGCCTTATACTCCATTTTGAAACTGTTCCATCCTTACAGATCGCTCTAACTTTCCATGAAAAACAACCCGTTGTTGATGGTAAAACAAGCTTTGTATCAATTGTTGAAATCAGTTTTGAATAACTAAGCAATGGTGAATTGACCTTGCAACATTTTTTATCATTGTATGTAATGGTCACTTCGTAGCTGGCGGCATTGTAGACATTAGACCACTGAAGAATTGTCTTATTAACTGATGGGTCTCTTTTGCATTTAAATTTTACAGGAGGATCAATAATACACTTTTTCACCGTTCCACAAGAACAACGAGACTTACTCCACTTAGACTTTTCTCCATTGGCACAGACCGATCGTACCTTCCATGAAAAACAAGGGAAAGGACTAAAAAACTGAAATGAAGGACTTGTCGTTTGATGAATTGCCGTTGTTGGTAGACAATCATTTGGTTCGCAGCATTCTGGGTCGTTGTACGTGACTGATATTTCATAAAAAATAGCATCTGATACAGGCAACCAAAATAGATCCATAACGGCTTTGCTTTGCTTACAATCAAGTCCGGTTGGAGTGGTAGTAGTGCAGCAATTGGTTACAATTACTTCAATAACTGTTTCTTCACTGCAGCCTTTATTAACCACAGTGTTTTTTATCCAATAAACCCCAGGAGAATTTGGCGTCCAACTTGTTGATGAACCATTTGGTGATAAATTTTGATTGTTCACTGAAAAAACATTTCCACTTCCTGAATACGTCAATTGAACAGCTTCTCCAATGCATGGAGTCGTGGTACTGATCGAAAAATTTGCTCCAGTCGAGGGTAGAATCGTTACTGTTTGAGAGATTTGATCTGAGCAAGCTCCATTGCTGGCAATTAATTCAATAGTATAGTTTCCAGCAGAAGGGAAAGAGAAAATTAGATCAGTAGTTGTGCCTACGAATGCTCCATCAACGTACCATTCGTAGTTTGCTCCATTTGTAGATGTGTTCGTGAACGTTACATTCTCCCCCTTACAAACTGGAGAAGGAGCTGTGAATAGAGCATCAGTTGAACAACTGCAAGTTCCGAAAAATAGGTCGTCTATCGCATAGTGATCCATGTGAGTTGAAGCCTGATTTTGCGTTCGATTATCTTGTGTAATTCTAAACTCAACTTGCCCAGTTGTGGTAGCAAGCCATTCATTACACAGCTCTTGCCAAATTCCCGTCGATAAGTCATTTTGACCATAATTTCCAATGTTATGAATGGTGCCTACCCCATTGTTTTCAATGACTGATACTCTAAATGTCGGGCGATCTCCTTGCGCTCCATTTGGTTGCCAATGATTGAAGAAAAAGGAAGTTAAATAATTAGTACCGGCCACTACCGAAATGTTATCCTGTGAAAGAACAATCGCTTCATTGATTGTGGTCGATTCACCGATACCATCAAAAATGGCCATGTTCGGGGGACTATGGGGGGGGAGTTGAATACTTGCGAAAAAAGTGCAAGCTCCAGCAAGACTACTGCCTATGAAATGCTTGTAAGCGCCACATGTCGGGCCGTTAGAGCACAATGGGCATGCGCCAAAATCTGTAAAAAAATCTAAATTGGCAGCGTTGAATTGTGGAGGAGTTAATGCGTTATCAAAACCTGGGTTTACGATTAAATTAACAGGAGAGTCGCAAACGCAATTGTCAGTAATAATTGCGGTAACATTTGAACAATGCAGATCTTGTCCGCACGGCAGCGTAATTGTTAAACAAACCGGATACGTTCCATTTGCAGTATAGGTATGAGTTGGTGCTGTGGTTCCATTTCCGGCAGTTGTACCCAATCCTCCATCACCAAAATCCCAAGTATAGGTTGCACCAGGAAATGTTGAAGTCACTGAGAAATCAATCGTTAATTGACTCGCATTACTCACAAGAGAGGTGAAGTTTGCATCCACTTCGCAATAGGTTCCTGTTGCACAAGCGATAGGACTTGTTGAATTAACAAAACTTGATCGTATTCCACCCGGCGCAAAAACACTGGACATTAAACTGGCTTGATCATTGGTGAAATTATTGATACAAGTTGGATTTCCGTAGTCCATGAAATTGTCAGTTAATTCTGCTATTCCAAGACAATTGTGTACGGTTGCCGCACAGTTGTGATATCTGGTAGAGTTGTCAATAGGAGTGTCAAGTAATCCGTCATTATCGTTACAGGGGATAAGCCAAGAGCCACCTAGAAATGCACCTCCAAAAGTATGTGCCAATCCACAAAAATGACCTGCCTCATGAACAAGCGTAAAAGAGTTTTCTAGTTTATTCCCGAAATCATTTGCGTCCATTACAATCCCATCAGACCAATTTCCTTGGGAACTCAAAGTAGAAGAATACCCTTTGATCACGCAGCCATTATTCGGCACTCCTTGAGCTGCGAGATTTGCATCGCAAATTTCATCAACAATCCAGATGTTTAAATATCTGGTATTGTCCCAGCCGCTTGGCGCAGAGCCGTTACCCGATGGAACAGAATGTTTTAAATTATAATCATCATTATTGGGATTCGATGTTAGCTCAATTTTAAGCAATGAGTTGGACGGCTCATCAATGGTTCGTGTAACTCCGTTTGTTGGATTACCCGATGGGTCAATTTTCGCTAGACAAAATTTAATCTCTGTGTCAACTCCAACATTTGAGTTAAAGGTATACTGAGCATCGGCGTATTTTCCTTGATTAGAAAAGCCGTCGTTCAACCATTGAATAGCGCGCAGAACTCTCGCGTCGCTGAGGTTAGTTCCTACACCTTGAATGTTATCTGAAGCTTTGTGTAAGATGTGCACAACAACGGGAATAGTAATTGGTGCATGCGTTTTATTCTGGTAGTTCTTTATGCTTCCATTTCGTTTTTTGAGCGTTTCATCTTTTTCAAGCAATAGAGATTCGTAACTTGAACTTCCGCAGAAAAAGGAAGATTCCTTCGGGTCTGTTTCACGTTTCTCTTCGAGTGTTTGTGCAAAAAGCGAACTCATGCAAAGACACATTAATAGGGTTAGTTTGTTTTTCATTTTCAGTAGTGTTAATTCGTAATTAAATTTTTATTCACTCGTTAGTGATTGTTAAAATGAAAACCTAACCAGTCAGTCTTTGTTCTTTTTAAAATGTTGAGGATGAATAAGACATATCTTGAATGAAGAAAATGATTGCCCTAGCAAGTATACTGATGCTCCAGTTTCAGTTCGTATTTGGTCAGAGTCTAATCCAAAATGACAGTTTTGAGAATGGTGTTTGCCCCACCTTCGCCAGTCAAATGGATACTATAGTTTTCTGGAACAATCCTACTTTGAGTTCACCGGAATACTATCATCAATGGCAAATCAAACGAGTTAAGTCAAGCAATCCAATGTAGTCGTTGAGTACTAACAATATCCAAGAACTGGAGATGCTTATATCGGACTTTTTACGTACAGGTCGAGTTTAGCCAATTCAATGGAGTATGCACAATCGAAGCTCTTTAGCCTTATGTTGAAGGGGAGTGCAATGGAATTAATAGCGATGGCATTGGAGCGGACTTTTTAATTTGGCGTAAATACAAAGTATCCTTCCTTTATCAGCAGCAATTGAACAAGCTCTTGGTCTACTGATTTCAAATACTCCGGGTTGGATATCAAAAAAGTAAGGGCATTTTAAGCCCTTACTTTTCGATTTTTCACTGAGTGATATTACAATTTCCCCGATGTATTTATACTTTGTCCCACTCTTTTTTTTGCTGCTTTAAAACCTACTAAGATTAGAATTGCTATCAGAGCAATAAAAAACAGAGATGTTGAAATACTTTTCAGAACAGTAAAAGAATTCGTTGTTTTTACCGCCGTCTCTGTCAAGTTGGGATAGCTTCTTAGCATTTTGATGATTCCAAAATTTTCGAAGTAATCTGCAATTCCTCCAATTATCGGGAGCAGACATAGATAAATAAATGGTGTGTTGAGCTTGTTTATTTTATTTAGGAAATAGGCCAGAATCAAACAATTCGACAATCCAAAAAGTAGCGGATAAATCATGTCCATTGGGATTTGGATCATCAGATAAGTTTCACGTCCAGTTTCACCCAGCGCCTTGAACAATTCGCTAACATAATTCAAGTCATATCCCTTTGGCATCATGTCCAACAATTCCATTCCATCCGAGGATTTCATTGTTTTGGGAATTGTAAACATCAGCATAAACGCATATACTGCATTGGTCAGGATGAAAAGTTCGAAAACCCTTTTACCCGAATTTTTGCCATTTATGAATTTAATTAGTCGTTTCATCTTAGATCAGAATGCATTTGTTTGAACTTAACTCAATCTTGAATTTTGATCATTCTTTTAACGCTGGTAACTGAATTGACAGATTTCACAGCAATCATGTAAGTTCCCGTTTCGAATTCTGATACGTTCAGTTCTAGGTGTGTATCGATTAGATCCTTCTTCTCATAGACCTTTTTACCTTGAAGATCAGTTATACTTAAGGAATAAGGAAGGGCAGAGGCTTCAATCGATACGTTGACTATTTCCGTTGACGGGTTAGGTGACAATTCAAATGAAACTGAATTGAATAATTCATCTATTGAGACTGTAAAACCAGTAATCATTCTAAGTTTTTTACTGTTGTATTCAGAAATGTAGATTGTATCTCCTGCTGGGTTTGCTACAATTCCATTTGGCGTTGTGAAAAGTGCTTCTCCGACCGGTCCATCAAGGCTTCCAAGAACGCCTCCCGAGTACAAACTCACAGCTTGAGTAATTGGATTCACAGTATATATCTCATGTTGATTGAACGCTGTTGCCATTAT
>JAWUWJ010000071.1:0-22944 GCA_034111925.1 Crocinitomicaceae bacterium | reverse complement strand
GCATTGAATCCAACCGATCCAGATTTTGAAACATAAGCGCTAATATTGATCGTATCCGAATCGTTTCGAATTACAGTCAGTTTGGCACTTTTGTTTCGCTTCTTATACAATTGAGAAGTGATTTCATCATGGTAAACAACCGCTTGGTCGTTAACAGCAATAATGCTATCATTTGGTTTCAATCCACCAGCCATCGCAGGTGACACTTTAAGTAAGGACTTGAATTCCGCTTTAGTCGTCAATACCTCAGACGTATCGCCATCTCTAATGATAATTACTTTGTGTTTTTTTGATAGAAATGATTTATTCTTCAGATCAATTTTATCTATTGTCTTTCCATCTATTTTATAGATTCCATCACCCGCTTTGAACAATTTGTCCTTCGAATCCATTGAGGCAGTTACCCCAGCAATTTTTTGTGTTTCCCTTCTGTAACCCGCTATATTGGTTGAGCCGGAAATGAAGAGTTTGTAATCAATATCTTCTGGAAGCGTGATCTTTTTGGTTTCACCATTCGGACGAAGAACAGTTAGTTTACGTCCTCCGCGAAGCAATAATTCTTTTGTAATATCGCTGAAATGCATTACCGGTTTCCCGTCAACTTCTAAAATATTATCTCCAGAATGAACATCGAATTGTTCCATGTAAGGATGAATCGCCATTCCAAGTTTCAAATCTTTTGCTGGAATTTGATTTTCTCCCCACGTAAAAACGATAAAGATATAAATCACCATTCCGAGGATTAGATTTACGGTAACACCACCAAGCATAATAATCAAACGTTGCCATGCTGGTTTTGATCTGAATTCCCAAGGCTCAGGCGGTTTTTCCATTTGCTCCTTGTCCATCGATTCATCGATCATTCCCGCGATCTTCACATATCCACCCAATGGAATCCATCCAATCCCCCATTCAGTATCTCCAATTTTTTTCTTGAATATAGAGAACTTCCAATCGAAGAATAAATAGAACTTTTCAACGCGTGTTTTGAATATACGTGCAGGGATATAGTGACCAAACTCGTGTAAAACGATTAATAGGGACAGCGACAATAATAACTGCGATGCTTTAATCCAAAAATCCATAGAATATTTTTATTTAAATGCGAAGATAGTGAAATTAGATAATGCTTTGATAGCCACCTTATGTTAATGTTGGAAGTCGGTTTATGACTCGATTAAGTCAGCGTATTCATTTTGCGCGAAGTAATCTATAATTGCCTCTTTCATCAGGTGTTGTTGCTCGCGATCAGTAAGATTCGGAAGTGGTTTTAACAGTTTGAAATGAGGCCAGTTCTCTTCGTCTCTCTTCTCATATTCATAATAACCAAAAGGCTCTAGCAAAGTGCAAATTGCAACATGAAGAAGGTCTTGTTTCTCAGCTTTCGAGAACTCTTTATAACCAATGCCTAGTTCATTTACACCGATAAGAAACAGTACGGCCTGAACATCCAGTCCTCCACCAAAATTAGGTTCTAGTCCCTTTAATACTTTTTGAAAGCGCAATTCTACATCAAAATCCATTCGGCAAAATTAGGTATAAATTCGATGATTTGAGTCCCTTATTTCACGTTTGTTTAAATCTCACGAATGACGCATGAAAACTAGATTTGATTCACCATTAAATGAATAATACGTTCGAATTTTTCTTAACTTCGAATCGAACTTATAATTGATTATTATGAAAACGAAAATACTCGCATTAGCAGCTTTTGCATTTACACTTGGATTATCTTCTTGTGGAGAAGCAGCAAAGGATGAAACAGGTGATGAAGCAGATAAAGATATTTGTGTTTATTCATACAATGAAGGATCAACTGATTTTGAATGGATCTCTTATAAAACAAACTCGAAAAAGCCGGTTCCAGGTACATTTAACGATATCTCAGTAACGAGTGAATCTTCTGAAGACCCTTTAGAAGTTATAGAATCACTTCAGTTCACAATGAATACTGCTTCAGTTGAAACTGCGAATGAAGACCGCAATGGAAAAATCGCTGACAAATTCTTTGGAACGTTGGAAACAGCAGAAATTACAGGAAAAGTTGCAAGTGTGAATGAAGAAACTGGTAAAGCAGCAATCACAGTAACAATGCATGGAATGTCTGTTGATGTTGAAGGAGATTATACAATGGAAGACGGAACGTTCTCTTGGACTTCAACTATCGATGTTAAAAGTTGGGACGGAATGGCAGGAATTATTGCCCTGAATACACTCTGTTATGATTTGCACACTGGTGAAGATGGAGTATCGAAATTGTGGTCAGAAGTTGCATTGAGCTTCAGTACTACATTGGTATCGGATTGCGATTAATTTAAGTACTTTATTTAAGAGTGAATTATTTAGACATCTTTTTTGTGCTTCTCCTCGTTTGGGGAGGATACAACGGTTTTAAAAGTGGATTTGTAATTCAATTATTTACAACTCTCGCACTTTTTCTTGGGCTTTACGCTGGAATACATTTTTCAAGTTTTGCATCTAAAATTATTACGGAAGACTTCGGTTCTAAATCGGAATATGTTCCAGTAATCGCATTTACAATTACGTTTTTGGCTGTCGGTGCAATGGTTTATTTTGCAGGTAAAGCAATTGAGAAAGTAGTAAAATTTGTACGCCTCTCTCCGCTCAACAAGTTTGCAGGTTTGTTCCTCGGGCTGCTTAAAATGTGTTTGTATATAAGTGGTTTTATAATCATCACAGATGCATATGATGAACGAAATGATATCATTGATGAAAGCACAAAATCCGGATCATTAATGTACAATCCGATCAAAGCAATAACGACCGCAACGATCCCTGCCTTTGAAGAAAGTACGATTGTCTTAAAAAATTCGTTTGAAGAGAGTACGAAGTCATTAAAGAAAGATGAGTAAAATTTTAGTTGTTCTTTTTGTTTGTTTCACCAGTTTTGGTTTTTCTCAAGACTTGCAAGGTAATTTTGCAGCGCAAATAAGAAAGCCATTGCTAAAAATCAATGTGAAAAAAACAGGGCCTTATTTTGGATTGCAACAGGGAAAATACATTGTTCCCGAAGTTGGAGTAGAACGACAATGGAAAAGGATCAAGCTTTTAAATGCCGTTACGCATGCTGCTCACATGGGTTTCAATTATAACTTCAAATACAAGGTCTTGGGTTACGACGCCGGATATTGGGTTAAACCGCATCGGATTGGCTTAACATATGGCGCAAATTTGTTCTTAAGAACCGACTTTGACAGAAGTAAAATAGGTCTTGCACCAGTAGTTGGGTTTAAGATTTGGTTGCTTCATTTACAGACAGGTTACCACTTTATGGCGCGCCCAAAAGAATTTGAAACGAACACGTTTTTCATCTCCATTCGGATTGGAATTATCAACGATAGAGACATCGATTTCAAACGAAAGAAAAAAGGATAGCTATTTATCTGTCTTTAAGTGACTCATTTAGGTTGAAATCCCTATCTTTGCGCACTCAAAGAAAGATTATGTCAACAGGAATTAAAATATTTGCGGGTCAGGCCTCTAAAGGTTTAGCTGAAAAAATAGCTACTTCTTACGGTATTGGATTGGGTGACGTTACAACAACTGTCTTTAGTGACGGTGAGTTTCAGGTTTCTTTTGAGGAAACTGTAAGAGGCCAAGATGTCTTTATTGTACAATCTACAATGCCTCCTTCTGACAATCTTTTTGAGTTATTATTGATGGTTGATGCAGCGAAACGCGCTTCAGCTAGAAAAATCATTGTCGTTATTCCTTATTTCGGTTTTGCACGTCAAGATCGTAAGGACAAGCCAAGAGTTGCAATCGGTGCTAAGTTGGTAGCGAATATGCTAATGGCTGCTGGAATTGACCGGATCATGACAATGGATTTGCATGCAGACCAAATTCAAGGATTCTTTGAAGTTCCCGTTGATCACTTATACGGATCGACAATTTTCTCACCAGAGATCGAGAAATTAAATACAGGAAACTTAATTATGGCAGCGCCTGATGCAGGTGGAGCGAAAAGAGCAAATTCATACGCCAAGCGTTTGGATGTAGGTCTTGCAATCTGTCATAAACAACGTAAAAAAGCAAATGAAGTAGCAGAAATGACTGTTATTGGTGATGTGTTTGGCAAGGATGTTATCCTTGTTGATGATATGATCGATACAGCAGGAACGCTTACAAAAGCAGCAGATTTGTTCATGGAAAAAGGAGCACTTAGTGTTCGAGCGTTTTGTACACATGCCGTTCTTTCAGGACCGGCGCTTGAGCGTTTAACAAATTCTGCAATAACAGAATTAGTCGTTACGGATACTATTCCGTTGAAAGAACCGCATGACAAGATCAGAGTTCTGACGGTTACAGATTTATTCGGAGACGTTATTCGCCGCGTGGTGAAAAACGAATCAATTAGTTCGCATTTTATAGTCTAAATAATAAATAATAAATAATGAAAAAAGCACAATTGAGCGGTTCGTTAAGATCGAACGTAGGAAAAAAAGATGCCAAAGCACAAAGAGTTGCTGGGTTGGTACCTTGTGTGATTTATGGATCAGGTGAGCAAACTCACTTTTCTGTAAGATCAGTAGATGTACAAAAAATCATTTTCTCAGCGGATGTTTTCCAAGTAGAAATTGACATTGATGGTACAAAGAAAATGGCGATCATTCAAGATCTTCAAATGCACCCGGTAAGAGATACACCGATGCACGTTGATTTCTTAGAATTGGATGATGCTAGACCAGTTAAAGTAAGTCTTCCTTTGAGAACTGAAGGTGCTCCAATCGGAGTAATGAACGGTGGTAAACTGAGACAACCATACAGAAAATTAAGAATGCTTGGTTTACCAGGTGCTCTTCCTGAAGCGGTTACTCTTGATGTTTCTCATTTGAAAATTGGAACTTCAATTCGTATTTCTGATTTAGACATTGAAGGTGTTGAAGTATTAGAGCCTGCTAGTGCAGTTGTAGTTTCAGTCAAAATGGCTAGAGGTGCAAGTGAAGAGGAGGAAGAAGAAGAAGCTGCTGCTGAAGCTGCTGCTGCTGCAGCTGCAGACGGCGCTGAAGAAGGTGGTGATGATTCTAAAGAAGGATAAACATCTTTTTAAAAATATTAAGCCCGTCTCAATTCAATCGAGACGGGCTTTTTTGTACCTAATAAATTGAGGATTTATAGAACGACCAGTTTCTTAATAACCAATGATTCATTCACGCGAATAGCGACGTTATAGAATCCCGTTTCCAACAATGAAATATCAACTGAGTTTCCTTTGATGGTTTGGCTGAGGCAGACTCTCCCGTTGCCGTTGTAGATGATAATTTCACCTCCGATTGGCGCATGACTAATGGATAAAACGGAAGATGCCGGGTTCGGATAAATCGATAGGCCGTCTAGCTCATTTTCTGCAAGATCTGTATCATCAATTGTGGAGGTGTAAATTGCCTCCCAACCGCTCGATATCGTTCCGCAGTCACTTCTAAATTCGATTAAAAGTGATCCTCCAGTAGATGTAACTTGTCCAGGTGAATTCGTTCCAGTATATGAACCAATTAATGGATCGTTTAAGGAATCACCATCGTAAATAAAAAGGTTGTCGTATCCCTGTTCCAAATCAAAGGCTGTGAAATCGATTGTTATGTCTATCGCTGCATTGGGTTCTATAAGCCAAAATTCACGTTCGTCATCCTGATAATCACCAGAGATTCCGCCTGTATCATACAGCGAAGCGCTCGCGTTGGTGAGTACTGAATATACAGGCGTGTTGTTAATGAGTCGGTAGTACTTTTCCCAATCCCAATTGATGCCAGGGTCCGTGTGTGTCGCGTTCGGATAATGTTGATGCCCTTTGATTTTCGTACATCCACCCAAAGGTTGAGGAGACGCCGAAGCAGCTCCGTAATACGTTCGAAGTGGTGGTAAACCATACCCACTGTTTACAACGTCTCGGCTTAAATCAGCGGAACTGTTGTACATTTCTTCAGTGTACCAGCTTGCATCGTCCACGTATCCTTCATGCTCATAGCCAATTGTATATGGGTTTTCACTCCCGACGTGCCATGCTTTGTCTGCTTCAAGAACCATTTGGGTTACTTGTCCGTCAGACGATCGAATCACGTAATGATATGAAACACTCGAAGCACAATTTTGGGCCCATGAAATCGCACCGGCGTAAGATCCTTGAATAGTATGAATTGTGATCGCAGAAATCGCCGTTCCACTTCTAGAACTGAAATTACACGTTGCTGCAGGATTCCAAATTGCAGGTCCGTATTCTATCGATTTGGATTCACTTGGGGAATACGAAATACCGTTTTCACTTTGAATTCCAGTTTCGGTGAATTTTATTTTCGGTGAAGAGAGAACTTCGTAATTGGAAGCTCCAAAAATTGATTCTAAATTGAAATGTTGAGGAGAAAAACCATATTGAGTCGCCTTTTCAGTCGATCTCATGAAGTTTAAAATAGAGTACACTTGCAAGTCTCGGGCTAAAACATTTACCATCCCTGTCGTTGGGATTTCTGAAAGTTGACCCAATGTTTTACTTATGAGAATTGGATCGTTTGGATTCGTCACTCCATTGTCAAGCATTAATTGACTAAAGGCCTTGGCGTATGCTTTAATTTGATTCGCCGCCTCATTTTTTTGTTCCTTAACACTGATTCCAGAAAGATGCGCGACGAGCGTTCCGTTTTCGATGAAATATCCTTTTCCATCATCGTGCAATCCCATGATTCCATACGCTTGAGGAATTCCAGAGCAACCTTCTATTGTAGGATTGAGATGAACCATATGGGTATTCGTCCAAGCAACCGCTTCCAGTAAACCAGAAGGAACATTGGGATTCTCTGCATACGCAGTTTCAAATGTTGTTTGGGCAGAACTTAAAAACCCGAAAAGGCCGAAGAAAAAGAGTAGTGTAGTTCGCATCTTGTTGATTTAGATAAAAATACGAATTCTAGCTCTCAAAAAAAATGATTAACCGTCAAAAGGCAAAGCAAAAGAAATAGAGCCAACAATGTCAACCCTATTTCTTTTCTAATCACATTGTTGAGCCCTTACAATTCTGCTCGTTCCTCTTTCCAGGGAATTAGATAGTTTTCAGTTTTGTACAATTGTCCTTGGTTGTCATAATTTTCCCAAATGCCTATTCTTCTGTCTTGTTTATCCAACTGCCCAATTTCGTGAACTGCTGCTTGGTTCCATAAGTAATCAGGAGTTACAAAATCAAATTGATATTGGTTACCTCTGCGGTATTGAATGCCATTGCCCCAATTGATTCCTGAATCGAAATTTTGATTCGGAATACTTTGAATAACAGGTAAGCTAACATGGTGGTTTAGGGCAAGATGTGTATAATCTAAGCTTCCCAATCCGGTAAATTCTATGACTTTATTCTTATCATATTTAACGATCAATGAATCATAACCTGAATTCAAATTCAATTGGTTATAGCTTCTAAAAAAGTAAGTCAATTTGGGCCCCATCGTCTTGTAGTCTCGTGTCAAACATGATTCAATTGATTTTACGGCAAGTTCCAATGGGTTGTTTCTGATATGCTCAGGATAGTACAACCAATCTCCTTCTTTGTGGTACTCCACCAACGACGGTTTGTTTCCATAGGACACCATTCCTCTAGAGTTTGCTTGTCCCGGAGCTGCGCCGATCTGCGCCTCGTATGAACTTGAAGCATCTCTCGATGTAATTGACGCAGAATTCAAAGCTGTTAATTCAATGTTTTGGAACCACAGTAAACCACTTGGATTGTAAATGCGTTCAATTCCTGAAGCGATTAAACCACCACCTGTGGTAAATACATCCGTGTGGACTAGGTTTGAATCTATTGGCGTTCGGATATATGTCAATGAATCGGCCAAACTATAATTTGTCTTTAGAATCGCATCGCCATTTTTAAATACGATTCTCTCGATAATATTTCCCGATCGGTCAAATCGAGTTCTTACGCCGTTTAGCTCGTCGTTTCTCCAGTTTTCAGTTCTGCATAAGATTGCAGTTCCCTTATAGTATTCCTTCCATTGACCCGTTCGTAATCCATCCTTAAAGAATCCTTCGATCCAAGGAATACCAACTCTGTAGTTTTGCTCCCAACGACCGTTTAGCACTTCTCCTTTTCCCTCACCATGGCACCAAACTCGGCTCTTGTCCTTGTTTGCTAAATTATTGAGAATTCCACCATCAAAATTGGCGGTCAACACTTTTGGTTCCTGAGGAATTTCGTGTTTATTTGGAGCGTGGAACGCATTGACTTGGTAGGAGAAGTAAGCACCTTGAATCAATTTCAATTCTTCCAATGTAAATCCTGAAGCATCTTGCCAAGCTGGTAAAGCAGGGTCGTGAATCTCTTTTACCCAAGCGTAATTGTTAGAAGATGAAATTCTTTGAGCAACATCTTCGTGTCCAGATTCTCGCAATAAAAATCCCACTGCACAATGCGTATTGTGTTCGTCAATAAAAACCGGGATTCTTTCCGAACGGTAATAATTCATAGGAAAAAGACCATCATTTTTATATCCTTCCAAAACTTCGATCAAATGCAAGCGTGAAGAATATTGATCATTACTCAAATGGTCAACGTCGTTGGAACGTAAAATAACAAGTACGTTTTCCAGATGCGCTTGAATCAATTCTTGATCCGATTCAAATTCTCTGGCCGCGTCTTGCGGTGCTCGATCTGAATATTTTTTCCAATTGGAATTGAATTCGCACAGTTGATTATAGAGTGAACTTGCAGTACTATTTTGTGCGAAAAAGAGTAGAAGTAAAAATGTGAATGTAATTTTCATAGCAATTTGTATTGATGTGCTATTCTTTACATTCAGAAATTCATTGCGTTCAAAAAAAATAAAATTTTAACGTTTGAGATTGCTCAATTCGAGAATTAACCCCCTAAGGGGGTTATTGACAGTGAAAAAAATTAGTTCAAATCTCCCCAAAGCAATTGCGTTTTCTCCACCAATCTCATAAATTCAGATCGATACCCATAAGGATCTTTTCCCATTCCAGTTTTAGCATTCTCTAAAACACTTTCAAAACTAGATGCACCCATAAACTCCGATTGACGAAGGATCAATCCAAATTCAATAACCGCCTGAGTAAATTTAAAATCTTGTGTTGAAGTCGATCCCGATCCTTTTAGAATGGCTTTTTCTATAAGAATGCTTTCCGTTCCTGTTGGTTCTTTATACCTGAATTTCATGGTTGCCATTTCACTCGAGTATTGATTATTTGCAGCGTAGTTCACTGTCGAGTACTTTAAATCGGATTCGATTGAGATGGTATCTTCTACACCAAAAGGAATGATTTCATAAACCGCCGTTACGGTATGTCCTGCGCCCAATTCACCAGCGTCGATTGCGTCATTTGCAAAGTCTTGATTTTGCAACATTCTGTTCTCATATCCAATGAGTCGGTATTTTGAAACCAAAGTCGGATTGAATTCCATTTGAATTTTTACATCCTTAGCGATGGTTTGAAGTGTGGCTCCCATTTCAGTAACAAAGACTTTTTTCGCTTCCAAAATATTATCGATGTAGGAGAAGTTTCCGTTTCCATTGTTTGCCAACTTTTCCATTTTTGATGATTGGTAATTGTCATGTCCAACACCCAAAACCGTAAGGAAAACGCCAGTTTCTCGCTTCTTTTCAATCAATTTCACCAAGGCGTCGTCATTCGAAACGCCAACGTTAAAATCGCCGTCTGTTGCAAGAATGATTCTGTTGTTTCCTTCGTTGTCGAAATGCTCTTCAGCGAGTGCATAAGCCAATTCAATTCCTTCACCTCCGGCCGTACTTCCACCAGCAGTCAGATTCAATAAAGCATCGAGAATTAAATCTTTGTTTTGACCCGATGTTGGCTGTAAAACGACTCCTGCAGCACCCGCATAAACACAAATTGAAACGTGGTCTTCTTCTCGAAGTTCATTGATTAGCAATTTGAATCCCTTTTTAAGGATTTCCAATTTCTCCGGTTGCGCCATAGATCCTGAAACATCAATCAAGAAAACAAGGTTGTTGGTTGGTAAATTTTCCTTTTCGATGGACCGTCCTTTAATGGCAACCTTCATCAACTGATGTTGCGGATTCCAAGGGCAAGAGCCAACCTCCGACTGAATTGAGAAAGGGTGTTTGCCCGTTGGCTCTTCATAATCGTAAGGGAAATAATTCACAAATTCTTCAATTCGAACCGCATCTGGATTTGGCAATTCTGCTCTGTTGATCATCCCACGGACATCGCTGTATGAAGCCCCATCGACATCAATACTAAACGTTGAAAGCGGATCTTCGGTCACGTTCAAATATTGATTCTCAATAAACGGATCGTAATACGATGAATGCATGGATTCATTGTCGTACAACCAAAGAGGATTCGCTTCTCTCAGCTTTTCGTAAGGAATTATTCTTTTCGGTGCTACAAATTCGTTGGTGGGCTCAATATCAAATTCACCAATTAGAATTGTATCTGCATATTGCTTAAGTACATTTTTCCGATAATTTAAGCGGCCAATGTTTTCTTCTTCTGTTACATTTCTGTACAACATTTTGCCGCCATAATCTGGTTCTATGATTAAAGATCCTGGCGAGTAACCCCGTCTTGAAGGGGTTCTAGGTGATGTAAACATCGTATTTGATCTATTGCCGAGGGTGATTTTTTGCAGTATAGAAGCATCAGAAGTGTTTTGCTTGCCAACGCCTGAACCGTTTCTACCTGGTCCGCCACCCGAGCCAAAACTAGACACAACACCTTGACCATTTGCGCCTGCAGAACTCCAATTGTATGTGTTGGGGGTAGTTGTTGATCCGTTTACAATTAAGAACGGAACAGCTGTTGTAATACCGGCAGGTCCATTTAATGGATTTTGACCTGTAGGTTTTTCTTTAATATTAAGTTGAATATCATTGTTACCATTTTCAATTTTTTGGAGTGAATCGTAGTATCCGGCTTTAGCGCCAAGTTGCTGTTTATTTAAAGTGTCCGCAGTCATTCCAGGCTTTACATTGCGTTTTGGATCTTTTCCATTGTGAGCAACCGTTCTATTTTTCGATGCACCATTCACTTCACCGATTAGGGTAAATGCGAATGCTACTCCGACGAGAATCAATATTCCTGCAGCCACTTTCCACCAAATTAGGCCAATACGTTTCTTTTTCTTTTCATCCAATCCTTTTTCAATGTACTCCCACATTCCTGTTGGAGTTTCGAATGAATCAAACTGTCCTTTATATTCTTCTCTTTTCATGCCTCAACTTTTTGAGTGAGTAAACCACGAAGCAATTTTTTTGCTCTACTGAGTTGAGATTTGCTTGTTGACACGCTAATTTGAAGTTCCGTTGCAATTTCGCTGTGTTCCAATCCTTCGAAATAGAACAGCGTAAAAATCACTCTGCAGCCTTCTGGAAGTTCAAGAAGTGACGCGTTCAATTGAAACATCAGTTCTTCTGAATCGCTGTGATCGTCTTCGTAACTTTGATATTCAAAATCATCGGGTAAATCAAAATGAACTTTTCTACGGTTCAAATAATTCAACGATTTGTTCACCATTATTTTCTTGATCCAGGCACCGAAAGTGGACCTGTATTCAAATTGGTCGAGTTTTGTAAAAGCATCAATGAATGTTTCTTGGGTGATATCGGCAGCATCTTCTTTACTTCCGAGTATTCTCACGCCAATATTAAACATAGCTGTGCCATACAAATCAAAGAGGGACTTTTGTGCACTTCTGTTCCCTTCTTTCGATTGTTCGACTAAGTCTTGGTGAATGTCAATAACATTTCTCATCTACTCTAAAGACACGGCATATATTCAAAGGTTGGAATTTGATGAAAAAAGATACGGAATATTTTTATCAGAGGCCTGTGTCTGCCTTTAATTGTGATTTATGAATTGATTTTATTACTTTCATTTGACTAATTATGAAGCATTTACTTTCTATTTTAATACTTGTTGGGTTCCAAACTCAATCCCAAGCGCAGATCTCTTACACACCCGTTTTTATCGAGGCATGTACGCATGAAATTGTTCGTCCTGAATCATGGATGCTTTTGAATGAGATGGGCACACTTACTTCGAAAGAAAATTCCAAACAAAGTATTGTACTTCCCCGAGCTGGCGAGTACAAGCTTATAATGGGTGGTTTGTATGTTGAGGTTCCAGTGCAGATTGGAACGCAACCTGTTCAAAGCGACACACTATTGTTGCCGCGTTTAATGGTTGGATACTTACTGAGTGATCCACCGATTTCAGTGTATACAGATTGTGGAAATGTATTGGCAGAGGGCACTATTACGGATTATTATTTGGACAGTACAATCCGAATGATGGGCAGCTTCAAAAAAGGCCGAGCAATAGATACCGTATGGACGTATTACCCAAGTGGAAAGGTTCAACGAATTGAGTTTAACACGGCGGAAGAATACCATTTCGCGACGAAAACATATTTTGAATCGGGGTCAATTGAAACTGCTTCAGACAAGAGTCAGAAAGTAGATAAAGTGTTTTATCCAACGGGAGGTTTAAAATCGATTGAATCAAATAAGGGCAAAATCTCAAGGAAAGAGTATTATGAAAACGGTACTTTGAAATTGGATGAAGGCCTTCAGAAACGAATGCAATTTGATTCTTTGGAACACACAACGAATTTTGTAACAAGGCATAAAGTACCATTTACTAGTTTTGGAATTTTTCCCGGCTCTTATAAAACGAAATGGATTGCCTATGATGCAAACGAGAACAAGACACGAAGGATAGATCAGAAGTCGTTGGGCTATAGTGCAATCAATAAGTCGATAAAAGAAATTCACCATTCAGAATTTGAGAAAGCCACCTTTTGGAAGAATGGTAAAAAACACCTGGAAATTTACCGACTGTATGATGACAATGGGATGCACTTTATTGTTTCAAAGAACATCGGTGGAAAGTGGAAAGAAGTTTCACGCTTTAAGAAAGATGATTTACACAATACGATTGAAGCGATCACTAACGGAAAGGAATATTAACCAAAATCTGGATGAGTATTTATTTCTAAACCAAGCCACAAACAGTAATGAAATTGGGAAGAACCCAATGATACCAATGGTTTTCTGCTTCCAGAATTGAATCGGCTAAGGGTTTACTTTACAAATTTCTTCTGAATCGAACTTCCATCAGTAAATGCGACATTGATGAGGTAAACACCTTGGTTCAATGCTGAAACGTCAATAGTTTGCTCCATTTCAGTTGACGGATCGATTGATTTTACAATTTTACCTGTAGCGTCAACAATTGTAAATTGGCTAAAAGGTTGTCCTCCGTCTGAATTCATAATGTGGAATTCGTTTAGAACTGGATTTGGATAAATTGCTAGGTCAGGAAAATAAATCTCGATTCCAGGTCCAATTCCAGTTGTGTTTGGATACTCAATTAAGAAGTACAATAAATTCCCATCATCAACATCGTTCCATTCACTTGAAATGCCAAGCGGCCAATCCGTAATTGCCAATCCCAAACCGTCTTGCCCGTTGCCGAAATCATCTGGTTCATTTCCCCAGTTGTTATACAATCCACCAACCGGATTTCCAGTTGAAGTTCCTTGCCAAAATTGAGTTCCAGAACCTGTGTTTGCTCCGTCCCAAATCCAATCGCCTTCTGTTCCTAAATCGTTCCCACCAATCCAAACGTAAGAAGCACCGCCTCCATCTGGAGCAACCGTATTTGCTGCCGTAACTCCACCATTTGTCATGATTTCATTGTACACCGCATCTTGCTCTGCTTGATCGTTGATTTCAGCCAAATATCCCCCGCTAATGACAGCACAACCCGCAGCTTCTATCCACGTTTTGTTTTCACGAACGAGTTCATAATCACTTCCATTATACGTGAAAGCATAAATACTCGAAGGATTGATTACGCATTGTGCGTTTGAAATAGAACTCCCGAGAAGTAGAATTGATAATGCAGTTAGAGGTAGTAGTGATTTCATAGTTTTCAGATTGAATTGACCTAAAGCTACAACTATTTCTAGAAACGCCTTTATTGACTCAAGAACGTCTAAGAGTAACCGCAGAAATTAAGCTTACAATGAAACCCATTATCAAAACCGTCGATGTCATTAAAATGAAATTAAATGCAGGAGAAGAAGCCATTTCTTTCATGTCTTCCATTTCAGCAATTTTGCTAGCAAGCTCTGCTCCAGAAAACTCATTTTTCACATTTGCGATCTCTTGAGCGTAATACACTTCAACAAATTCAGGATTGATATAAAGAATATAGATAACGTTAAAAGCGCCAAAAGCGATTGCTGGAATTAATGATATTAACATTCCTGTCGACAAGGCGCGTCCAAATGATATTTTCCCATTTAGCTCATTATCTCGGTACGATTTAATACCGAAAAAGGCAAAAGCCACAGCGATTAGAATACTTAAGTAGCCATAAACTTCTTGCACTCCAAAGCTTAAGTCGGTAAGCAGCAATGTTGAAATTGTGAAAAGCACGACTAAGGATAGTGCGCTCAAACCACCAAATTTAAAAACTGTTTTTCTCATAATTTTATTTTTTATTCAAAGTTATCGAGGCCTTAAAGATTAATGAAAAAAATGCAGTATGAATCGAGTAGTACTTTGGTACTAATTATTGATTTATAACCAATTGGGATTGTTGTGCCTTCAAAATTGCCTGTCCGCGTCTACTTACTTCTAGCTTTTGATAAAGGCTTGAAACATGAGATTTAGTAGTGCTTTCGGTAATGAATAATTGATCTGCAATTTCCTTGTTTGAGAGTCCGTTGGATAAATGTTGCAACACTTCTTGTTCCCGATCTGAAATACCTAATTTTTTTAAGGCTCCGTAATTGATTTGATTCTCGTTGAAAGATTCATCTCCGGAATTCGCCTGCCATTTTTTTCGAAAGTAGAGCCCAAGAAAGAAAAAAAGAATGGAAACAACTGCGACAATTATTTCAATACTCAAATTGCCTTGAATAAGTTGAAATTGACTTAATTGAAACAATAGTAAGAGCGCTGCGATTAATAACCCGAAAGAAATAACGTTTTTTCTCATGCGCAATTGTTCTACTTTCTACTTTTTCCAGATCGACTTAGTTGATTTTTTCGTTTCTCTTCCAACCATTTTGGAACGCGACCTCCTGCTTTCTCTTTTCCGATCAGTTCATCGGCCAATTCAGCACGACCTGCTTGCTCCATTGATTTTCTGATAAAAGCATGGTTTTCCTTTTTGTACCAAAAGAAGAAGCGACGTTGATTCAATTTCTTTTCCTTGTCCTTCACCGTTTTGTGTGGGCGAAGAGTGTATGGATGGACACCGCTATAATAAATAACTGTAGCCACTGTCATTGGCGTTGGCGTAAAATCTTGCACCTGTTCCAATTGGAATCCCATGTCCTTTGTTTCCACGGCTAAATTCGCCATATCTTCATCCTCACAACCAGGGTGAGAAGAAATAAAGTAGGGGATAAGTGGTTGATTTAAGTTGTGTTTCGCCGAAATCTTGTCGTACTTCTCCTTGAACTTGTGGAAGTATTTAAATGACGGTTTACGCATCACTTTTAGTGTAGCATCAGAAGTGTGCTCAGGAGCCACTTTCAAACGCCCACTTACGTGACGGGTGATTAACTGTTCGATATATTCATCGTGATTTCCATCCTCGTTGTTCTTATTGAAGTCGTCAGCGAGAAGGTCGTATCTAATTCCCGAACCAACGAATGCCTTCTTAACTTCAGGCATCGCGTCAATCTTGCGGTACAATTGCGTCATTGATTTGTGCGAAGTGTCCAGATTGCTACAAATAACAGGATGAATACAACTCGGACTTGAGCATTTCGCACAAATAGACTCGTCTTTCCCTTGCATCTTGTACATGTTCGCAGAAGGTCCTCCAATATCGGATAAATACCCTTTAAATTCCGGATGTTCAGCAACTAGACTTACTTCAGCAAGAATTGATTTCTCACTTCTTGAAGCAATGAATTTTCCTTGATGCGCTGAGATGGTGCAGAAACTACAACCGCCAAAACAACCTCTGTGCATATTGACAGAAAACTTAATCATGTCATACGCCGGAATTGCTCCACGTTTCTTGTATTTCGGATGCGGCAATCGCGTATAAGGTAAATCGAATGAACGGTCAATTTCTTTTTCGTTCATTGTCTTGTAAGGCGGATTAATCACCAAGGTCTTGTTGCCAATTTCTTGTGTAATTCGATTCGCCTGCCATTTGTTGGATTCTACCTCAACAACTTTAAAATTGGCAGCGAACTTAATTTTATCCTCTAGACAAACGTCATGGCTTGATAAGGCAATCGTTTCCCAGTTTTTATTTTTTGGCAATTCAACAGTGTTGTCCTGTAAAAAAGCAACTTGTTTAACCGTATTCAAATTTGAAAATGGAACCCCTTTTTTAAGCAATCTTAAAATGTCTCGCAAAGGTTGATCCCCCATTCCGTACACCAATAAATCGGCTCTAGATTCTTCCAGTATTGACGGTTTCAGCGCATCTGACCAATAATCATAATGCGTAACACGTCTCAATGATGCTTCAATCCCACCAATTAAAACGGGAACATCAGGATAGATGTCTTTAAGAATGTTGCAATAAACCGTTGTTGCATAATCTGGTCTAAATCCAGCTTCACCACCAGGCGTATAAGCATCCGTTGAACGAAGTCTTTTGTTTGCGGTGTAATGATTTACCATCGAGTCCATGCAGCCTGCAGTAACACCAAAAAAGTGCTTCGGACGACCGAATTTCTTAAAATCTCTTAAATCATCTTGCCAATTGGGCTGTGCGATAATCGCAATAGTGAACCCTTCGTCTTCAATAATCCGTCCAATAACCGCCGTCCCAAAGGCAGGATGATCCACATAGGCATCTCCTGAAATTAATACTACGTCTACTTCTTCAAGCCCACGGTTTGTAAGTTCCTTTTTCGTTAAAGGCATCCAGTCTGTTATCGGTCTTTCATCTATCACAGCACAAAATTACGCTTAATTACCGTGTTACTGAAATTCTAAGACAATGATGCGAACTACTTTTACTGAAAGATTGTTCCTATATTGAGATCACAATGAATTTTCGCCACTCCATCTTGCTCCTTTCTGTTTTAATTCTGACTGCCTGTAATGCAGAGAAAAAAAGGGAAGCCCGTCAAACAATTAAGCCCTCTCAAGACTTCATTTTCAATATGGAATTGATGTTTTCGGATAGCGAACAAAACGCCTCTTTCCCTGTCTGGTTCGATGATACAATCGTTAAGAAGAGCGGAATAAAAACGATCACCAGAAATATTTACCCTCTTGTCAGCGAAGATGAAATTCCAATGCCGAAAGAAACTCGTTTGTACGATTTCGATGAAGAAGGTGGGCTTTTAAGTGTACGTATTAAAAAGTTCTACGAGAACATGATTGTGCAGGATATTACTTTTAAATATTCCGACATTAAAGATGACATGGGATATTCTGAAGTGGATATTTTAAATGGCGAACAACAAATAGAAGACGAGGGTGATTATACCATCCATATTAAAGAAAAATACCTCAAAAAGGCTTTGGTGTATTCGAATTTAAGTACGGGCAATTACTTGTTCTATATGTTGGAGAAGAAAAACTGGGGAGCATTAACAGTAGACTCAATTTTGAATCCAACTCCAGACGATTTAATTGTATTGGGCTCTACACGAAAACCTCAAAAAAAATACCAAGTTCACAACACCGTTTCAGAGACGAATGTGGTCGATTTTGTTTACAACAATAACGGGGAAATGATTAATTCAATTTCCTTCGAAAAGTATCCTTTTTACTACAGGCGCTATATAACTTACAGCGATAAGGGGTTTTGCATTGGATTCATTGATTCAACGTTTTCCGCAAATCAATACCTGAACCGAATAGAAAGTTCTTTTCAAATGAATAAAAAGCAGCTTCCTGAAAAGCTCGTTCAGAAAAAACCAGGAGGAGGAAGCTATGAGATCTTTGAGTATGAGTATTACGAAATTGAGGAAAATTAACACCAAGATTAAAACTATTGAAGAATAACGAATGTTTTAATAGTACCATCTAGAAAGGTTCTTATTCAGTAAATTTTTCGATTAAAGACATCTTCTTTCTATCTTTTGGAAACTGCCGAATTATTAATTGAGTTGATTAACTTTACGACTCACAATTGCACATATATAATGAAGATCATTAATAACGGCAATTTCGGTGGATGCTCAAATCGTATAATCGTGGGTAGCAAAGCTGAAAAGCCAACAGGACTGAACGAAGCAGACAATTCATTGTTTGAAGCGTTCATTGAAGGAGACGAAGATGTAGCTACTAATTCTGATTTCGTAAACACAACCGTATTTGTCAAGCACGACGTAAATGCTGAGAAAATGAGAGTGCGTGGAGCGAAAGCAAGAGGAGCTTTCAAAACTCAAACAGCTCAAATAGCAGTTTTAGGTTCAAAAGAAAATTGCTTTGATTTGATTGAAGGATTGCTTCTTTCAAATTATCAATTCAACAAGTATTTCAAAGACAAAGAGAAGAAAGACAACAAACTTGCAGAAGTTATTGTTGACGCTTCTTTCAGCGCTGGAGATTGCGACGAACTTGAAAGCATTTATAAAGCCGTTTCATGGGCTAGAACCATGGTCAATGAGCCCGTATCGTTTTTAAACGCGGATCAATTGGCTGCTGAGATTTCAGTTTTGGCTGACTCAACAGACTTGAAAGTAACTGTCCTTGAAAAGACGCAGATCGAATCCTTAAAAATGGGTGGATTGCTTGCAGTAAACCAAGGATCAATTGACCAACCGACATTTACAATTGCCGAGTACAAACCTGAGAATGCGACGAATAAAAAACCGATCGTTCTCGTTGGAAAAGGTGTCGTTTACGATACTGGAGGCTTGAGTTTAAAGCCAACTGCGAACTCTATGGATATCATGAAAAGTGATATGGGTGGAGCAGCATGTATGGCTGGTGCAATTTATTTGGCGGCAATGCAAAAACTTCCATTGCACATTATTGCGCTTATCCCTGCAACGGATAACAGACCAGGATTGAATGCTTATGCACCTGGAGATGTTGTTACAATGTACGACGGAACAACTGTTGAAGTGTTGAACACCGATGCAGAAGGAAGAATGATTCTTGCGGATGCCTTAGCGTATTCTAAGAAATTTGATCCAGAAATAGTTATCGATGCGGCAACCTTAACAGGAGCAGCTGTTAGAGCTATTGGAAATATGGGAAGTTGTGTCATGGGAAATGCTGATGACAGGTATTTCACGCAACTCGAAGCTGCAGGAAACGGTGCATTCGAAAGAACAGTTCGTTTTCCTTTTTGGGATGAATATGCAGAAGAGATGAAATCGCCAATTGCAGACTTGAAAAATCTTGGTGGGCCTTACGCTGGAATGATTACAGCTGGGAAATTCCTAGAGCATTTCGTAGAGGCACCTTATATCCACATTGACTTGGCTGGTCCAGCATGGTTGGATAGAACAGATGCTTACCGAACAAAAGGAGGTACTGGAGCTGGAGTTCGATTGATGTATCACTTCTTCAAAAACTTCTCATAATGGAAAATCCAGAAAAAGTTAAGAAAGGCCCAATTCGCGTTGGGATCTCAATGGGTGATATTAATGGAATTGGCCCTGAAGTGATTATGAAAGCGTTGAATGACACCCGCATGTTAGACAATTGCACGGTTGTTATTTACGGTTCCTCGAAAGTGTTGAACTACCACAAAAAACCGCTGGGACTTCAAGATTTCAATTACGTTTCGATCAAATCAGCAGATGAGGTCAAAAGCCGAAAAATCAATGTGATCAACATTTGGGATGAAGAAATCACTTTTGAATTAGGAAAAGCAACGGAATCAGGAGGGAAATACGCTTTTGAATCTTTAGAATCCGCAACAAAGGATTTGGCATCAGGTAAAGTTGATGTTCTTGTTACAGCGCCCATATCGAAAGATGCAATGGGAAAGATGGGATTCAAATTCCCAGGTCATACGGAATACTTGGCGGACATGGCGGGACAAGAAGAAGCACTTATGTTAATGGTTTCTCCGACGTTAAGAGTTGGATTGGTAACTAGTCATATTGCATTGAAAGATGTTCCTACAGCAGTAACAACAGAAAAAGTATTTGCTAAAATAAAGGCGTTTAACGAAAGTTTGAAAAAGGATTTTGGTATTCGCAGACCTCGTATCGCAGTATTTGGAGTCAATCCACATGCAGGTGAAAACGGTAAAATGGGAAGCGAAGAAAGCGAAGCAATCAATCCTGCAATTGCAAAAGCAAAAGGCTTAGACATTTTAGCTTTTGGCCCGTATCCAGCCGATGGATTTTTTGGATCAAGCTCAAAATCAGAATTTGACGGCGTTTTAGCAATGTACCACGATCAAGGATTGGCGGCATTTAAGGCCTTGTCTTTTGATGAAGGTGTCAACTTCACCGCTGGATTGCCAGTGATTAGAACGTCACCGGATCACGGAACGGCATTCGACATCGCAGGTCAAAACAAAGCGTCTGGAGACTCCATGAGAAACGCGATTTACCTTGCAATGGATGTTTACAAAACACATGCTTTTGAAAAGGAAATAAATGCAAATCCGCTTGAGGTTTCAAAGCGCGATAGAAAAGATAGAGAATTTAGAAATGACGATAGAGGCGGTCAAAGAAAACCTCAAGGTGGACCAAAAAAGGAAACAAAAGAAAGTTAGTCCCGTCATTAATTAAGCTTATTTAAAGTCCGTATTGGTTCAGCCAATGCGGACTTTTTTACTTTTACTTCGTTTTCCATACTGGTTTGTGATGGATAATTTTTTCCCGAATCATTTTCAGTCTTAGGAAGTTGGATAGCAAGTATCTCTAAGCACATCTACTCAAATCGTTAAGTATTAATACTCAATTTGCCATCAAGTTCAGGGATTTTAAAATCTTTTACCCTATCTTCTGTGACCCATTTATTTACAATTGAGTCTAAGCAAAGTAAACAAAGCGAAACCATCACCGAATCGGAACCAGCAAGAACCACAATTCTCGCCGCAAGTCGGTGATAGGTTAAATAAATCGGCCGGCCCTCAAGAAAAGGAAGGTGATGCTGTCGGTGATCAAGTTGCGAAGCCCACGCTAAATTTCTTTGGGGAACCTGCATTCTTTCAGCCCAACCCAATTATTCAAGCCCAATTAAAAGCTGAAGCCATTCAGAAGAAAGAGAGTGAAGAAGTCGATGTTTGGGAAAAATCAGAAGAACAATCGGAAATAGCGAGTTCAAAGGTTGAAGATAAGGCTGGTGGGTCTGCAACTGGCGAGCAAGAGATGACTTCAACATTGCCGAGTTCAGGTGTGTTCACTTTGAATGGTGTTGAATGCGAATACAAGCCTGAATCTACATACACCGCTTTGTATAATTTAACGAACGCTCAATCGATGAGCTTATTGAAAAACCCGCGAATTATACACGAAGGGCAATCTTATTCATTCAATGCGTTCTTTCAATCTGTTTTAAGCTTAAAAAATGGTATCACCAAGAAGTTAAAAGCCTATCATACTGACGTGAGCACGATTCGCTATTTTCAGATTGGAAATAATTATGGTAAAATTTTAACATCATTGTTTGCTGTCAGTGATGCAGAAGCGCCAAGTAAAGATCCTGCGACGAAAAAGGGAACAACGGCTTCTTCCGAACCAAAAGTTACCAAACCCAATACAGCCAAACAACCTGGGCCCAAAACAGAAAGTGGAGTTTCCGCTGAAAGCACTACGGGTAAAGTTCCTGAGAAAGAAGTGGAACCCGAAAAAGTCATTGAGCCAGAGAAAACGCCGGAACCAACAGAAAAAACGGGTATAGACGAAGATAAGTCAGGTGATACAGAAAGCGATGAAAATTCGACGGGTCCATATTGGAAACACGAGTGGCATATAGATCGGTTTGGAAATGAATCTGTCTTTATATGGGAAGTAGGTGGGACCAGGTATTATGCCAATGCGAATAGAGGATATGCATACATCCGAGAAAAGGCTTCATTGCTTCCGAGTGACACAGGATATGATCCAAGGTTTGAGAAATACAAACGCCGTCCGCAAGCGCATGAAGGAAGCGATTCGAAACTCAATTGGTGGATAAAACGGACACCAGGATGGGACAATCCTGAACATGTAGACAACGGAACTGCCGACTTCCAAGATTTGGCCGAGTTCAAAGACGCTTCGCACAATAAAAAAGGGAGTGGATTCTATTACATTGGTTATGTTTTCGATCCGCTGATTTATGAAAAACTCGAAGAACAGAAGCGCAGAACAGAAAACCAAAAATACATTGGAAATGTGACCAATTACGTTGGTTATGTTTCTGCCGAGGGTGGTATAATTTTGCACGATACTCCAACTCCTTTCGATGAAGCGTATCAAACCAAACGAAGCGGTGAAAACAAAGACGAGTTTATTATTGATTTTAACCAACCTATTACGGTTATAGCGGAAGGAAACAATGAGAACGAAGGTTGGGTAATGATCCGAAACTCAATTGGCGAGGAAGGCTGGATTGAACGCCGATTCATTAGCAAAAAGCCCGAAATAAAATCAGACGACAATTTCGATTCGTACACCGTTAAATCCGGAGATATTCTCGAGGATTTGATCGAAAGTTATTATGAGAAATATCCATTTGCAACTGGAAACGATAAAAGAACGGTAGCGCTGGCCATTTACCTTTACAACAAAGACAAACCAGGATCGGGAGTGTATCGCGATCCAGACAAATACAAAAATGCGGGGAGTTGGAAAGATACCTTCGATCCATGGATGAAAGAAACACGGGCAAATTATCAAAGCGTGGAGTTATATACTGGAGGCGAAGTTCTTTTGCCGCCAGCAGAGTATATCAATAAAATGCGTCAATTGGGCGAGGTAGAAAAACGCCCTGATTTTGCCAATGTCATGATTGAAAGTGGGCGCCTGTTGCAAGGGTTCATTGCAGG
>JAWUWJ010000070.1:0-23587 GCA_034111925.1 Crocinitomicaceae bacterium | reverse complement strand
GCACCAAATTGACAAAGAAGAAATCGTTCGAAATGAACATCCGTCAAATTCAGATGCGGCATTGAAAGAAAAGGTTGATCACGTAAAAGGATTCCTTGAGAAACTTGGTCTTCAATACAGAATTTTGCGTTTGTGCGGTGGCGACACTGGGTTTGCAGCAGCTATGACGTATGACTTCGAAGTTTATTCTGCAGCGCAAGAAAAATGGCTTGAGGTAAGTTCAGTTTCTCGCGTCGATACGTTCCAATCTACGCGATTGAAATTGAGATTCAAGAATGCTGATAAGAAAAGTCAATTGTGCCATACTTTGAATGGTTCTGCATTGGCATTGCCTAGAATCATGGCATCTTTGATGGAAAATCATCAAACTGAAAACGGAATTGCTATTCCTGCTGTACTTCAAAAGTATACTGGATTCGACACGATATAAGACATACAATCGAAATGGAGTTTCGTGTTCATCTAAATCTGTAACGATTTTTTAAATCCCCCGTTGCATTACTATGAAAACTCTCCTCTCCATATTCGTTTTCTTTTCTTTTTGCAGCGTCAATGCCCAAAACAGTCAAGACACACTTTCCGTTTATTTTGATTTTAACAAATCGACTTTATCAGGTGCTTCAAATGAAGATTTGATGGAATTCAATACTTCAGAGCATGCAACTATAATTAGTATTGTGGCGCATTGTGACACTTCTGGAAGTCAAGCGTACAATCTGAAACTTGCTCAAAAACGATTGGATGCCGTTCTACTCAAAATAGATTCAACGGCGAATACAACAATTGCACAAGGCGAAAAAATATCATCGAAAGCAAAAAACTACGACGCACAATTTTACCGCCGCGTTGACATCATTTATTCGGACAAATCGAAAGAACCGCCAAGTCTAACTGAAAGTATTGCTGAATTCGTCGAAAGTACTGAGACGAAACTCAATATTGACTTGAAGATTTTGTTCTACCCTGGCGAAGCTCGATTGCTGCCCGAATGCTTTTCTGAAGTTCAGGAGTTCCTTGCGATCATGAAAAAAAATCCATCATTGGATGTTCATATTCATGGCCATGTTTGTTGCGGGCCGAATTATATTCTATCAAAGAATCGGGCGAACGCTATATACATGTACATGCTGGAGAACCGAATTAGCAGCAAGCGCATGAAATACACTGGACATAGTAATACGCAACCAAGAAAATGGCCAGAAAACACGGTTGAGAATAGAGATGCAAATCGACGTGTGAGCTTAGTATTTAGCAAGAAATAACACAAGAACATACCTGAAAAGAGCAAATTACGTTTACTTTTAAGTTCACAAGGCCTTCACCCGTCTTCACAAATCGGTAATTTATATCCTCATTTCATGAAAGCACTTCTTATTCTCTCCATAGTGTTTGCTGGCTCAATCTCCAATGCTCAAGATACGCTCTCGATTTATTTTGATTTTTCTAGCTCTTCTCCAACGAAAGACGAACAAAAAAAGATCACTGATTTCAAAAATTCAAACTACGGAAGTCTTGAAGAAATCTCAGCATTTTGTGATACCGTTGGAACAGTTTCTTACAATCAAATATTGGCCAATAAAAGGCTCAAAGCGGTTATCGATCTTTTAGAGTCTGAGTCAAAAAACACAAGCCTCAATGGTGAAAAAGAAGCCGCAAATTCGAAGAAGTACAATGCCTCACAATCAAGACGTGTAGATATCATTTACAAATCTGCAGCTGCACCAATCATAAAAAAAACACCTTCAACTTGGAAGGGTGCGGATATTTTAGAAAGACAATTCGAAAATTTCCTAGCGGCCGATGCACAAGAAATATCAATGGATTTATCATTGCTTTTCATTCCAGGTTATCCCGTTTTGATTAAGATCTGTGAACCTGAAATTGTGGAGTTATTCGAATTAATGAGAGACCATCCAAACGTTGATGCCGTAATTCACGGTCATGTTTGCTGTGCAGACGATTTCAAATTATCATTCGATCGGGCCTTGATGGTTACTGATTACTTAATAGCACGCGGAATTTCCAGAGACCGATTGCAGTACAAAGGGCACAGTAACAAGGATCCAAAATTCTCGCCCGAAGTCACAGAAGGAGACCGTCTGGCAAACCGACGCGTTACTGTTGATTTTACAAAGAAATAATCTGATATCTTTAGAAGATAAATTCGAATTTCAATGACTAGCGTTCAAGATGCACTTGATAAAATAAAGGTGAACACCAATCGATTGCCTTCGACTCAGATTAAGGTTGAAGATGCGCTTGGTTATGTCACAACGAACGATATTCTTTCGCCCATCAACATGCCTCCGTTCAATCAATCTGCAATGGATGGTTATGCGATTTGCGGCAATCATTTGACTCAATTTAAACTCGTTGGAGAAATTCAAGCGGGAGATAGCGGAGCAGATATTGAGCTTGTAGAAGGGGAAGCGGTTCGCATATTTACGGGCGCTTTGGCTCCAACATCAGCGACAGCAGTTGCGAAACAAGAAATTGTTGAAAGCGATGGATCAATGATCCAATTGACAGAAGGCGTTTCCGATAACATGAACATTCGATTTGCAGGTGAGCAAATTCAAACAGGCGCTGTTGTGTTACAGAAAGACACGACAATCAACGTTGGCGCAATTGGTTATTTGTACATGCTCGGAATTCATGAAATAGAAGTTTCTAGAAAACCCAAAGCAATTATCATTGTTACAGGAAATGAATTGATCACTCCCGGTCAAGAATTGACTTCAGGTAAGATATACGAATCGAATTCTTACACCTTGAAGGCAGCTTTGAAATCCGTTGGTGTGGAGGCTGAAATCCAATCTGTAAAAGATGATTTCGAATCGACTAAATACATGATTTCAAATGCGCTCTCTCAATGTGACTTGGTGATTACATCCGGTGGAATATCCGTTGGTGATTATGACTTTGTCGGGAAGGCAATGAATGAATTGGGTGTCAATGAAATTTTCTACAAACTGAAACAGAAACCAGGGAAACCTTTGTTCTTCGGGACGAAAGGTGAGACATCTGTATTCGCATTGCCAGGAAATCCTGCTGCGGTGCTTTCTTGCTTTTACATGTATGTGATTCCTGCAATTCGAATGATGCAAGGAAATAGCATTCCGCACTTGGAACAGCGATCGCTTAAATTGACTTCTGAATACAAAAAGGGGGCTTCGTTAACGCACTTTTTGAAGGCGCATGCGAATGGAAATGAGGTTCGTATTCTGAATGCTCAAAGCTCGGCAATGTTGAGTTCTTTTTCTGAAGCGAATTGCTTGGTGAAGTTGCCAGAAGGAATGACAGATTGGGCGGTTGGTGACGAAGTTGATGTTTTTATGTTGCCTTAGCTTGGTTAGTTATGCCGGGCTCTTTTTTTAACCGCGAAGGCGCAGAGGCACTATTTAATGGATACAGTTTCGACGCAATGCCGACCTAAAGGCCAACAAAGAGCTGTGTTTGTGCTAGCCTGAAAGGCGAATAGTGCCTTTGTGGTTAAAAGAATAATTCAACTTTTCTAACAGCAGTATTCTACAATATTTGCGCCTCTGCGGTTAAATTGTTTCTGTATGTAATTCGTCTAACTGTAGAAGAATTGCACTCACATTTCATCCTTTTTAATTATATTTAACCGTTATATCCCAAGAAACATAACGATGTCGAAAAGTCAGCCTAAATTTCAA
The DNA here is from genome assembly GCA_034111925.1 of Crocinitomicaceae bacterium. Taxonomy (GTDB): domain Bacteria; phylum Bacteroidota; class Bacteroidia; order Flavobacteriales_D; family Crocinitomicaceae; genus UBA4466. The sequence goes on along the minus strand of JAWUWJ010000070.1, from coordinate 19,907 downwards.
GTAAAAAGCCGCATCTGGATTACCGCAGAGGACGGAACCTATTTGGGTGAAGGGCGCATCGCCTTGCTTAAAGAAATTGAACTTCACGGATCAATATCGAAGGCGGCAAAGGAAATGGGCATGTCGTACAAGAAGGCCTGGCGATTGGTTGACTCAATGAACGGAATTGGCTCCGATGTTCTTGTTAAGCGAACGACTGGAGGCAAAGGCGGAGGTGGCACTCAACTCAGTGATGCAGGTCGGAAAGCGATTGAACTTTTCACCGAATTGCGCGATGATAACCACAAGTACCTTGACAAGAAAATGGCTCAAATTGATTTCCCAGGATGAAGTTAAACGCATTCATATTAGCGGGAGGCAAAAGCTCTCGAATGGGCGTCGATAAAGGACTTGTTCAACTTGCGGGAAAACCGATGATTCGATACATCATTGATACGCTTGAATCTTTGAAACTTCCGATTCAGATAATTTCAAACAATACCGAATACAATAACTTCGGATATCCTGTTTTTAAAGATTTGATTTCAGACAAGGGGCCGATCGGTGGGATTTACACGGCGCTTAGCGTTTCCGATTCAGAAATGAATTTGATTCTAAGTTGCGACACGCCTTTTGTCAATACCGATCTAATAAAAAGTCTTATAGAGGAAAGTGAAAATCAAAGCGTGACAATTCCAGAATTTGAAGACTGGCAACATCCACTCATTGGACTTTATTCGAAAAGCGGAATTAAAACGTTCCAATCTCAAATTGAAAAAAACGAATTGAAATTGAGTAAAGCCAATGACCTATTGAATGTGAAAGTCGTTCCGACGGATTCTATTCAAGGAATTACCGCTCATGCATTCAAGAACATAAATACAATAGAAGAACTTAAAGAAGCAAGCAATTGAAAGTTGAAACTCACTATTATGGAATGATCTCAGATCGATTGGAACGATCGTCTGAATTGCACACGTTCGAGACGAAAGACGTAGTCAACTTGCGCGATTATTTTGAAAATCGTTATCCAGAATTAAAGGAAATCAACTATAAAATAGCTGTAAATCAAGAAATCACCGATACGCTTCCAGCAAACACAGAAATTAACGAAATAGCACTCCTCCCTCCTTTTGCGGGCGGATAAATAAATATGTTAAGTCCAGAAGAACACGAAATATACAGCCGTCATTTGATTTTGGAAAAGATCGGATTGAGCGGGCAATTGAAACTCAAAAATTCGAGCGTGCTTGTTATTGGCGCAGGCGGATTGGGCTGCCCTGTTCTTCAATATTTAGCTGCGGCCGGAGTTGGCACAATTGGAATTGCGGATCACGATACTGTTGAGAAATCAAACCTTCAAAGACAAGTTTTATTTGGCCATTCCTCTCTCGGAAGACTGAAAGTCGACGAAGCAAAAAAACGTTTGGAGGATTTGAATCCATTCGTGAATTTTAAACTATTTGCGGATGGAATCACTATCGAAAACGCGACAGATCTCGTTTCTGCCTTCGATATTATTGTTGATTGCACTGACAATTTTGAAACACGTTACCTGATCAATGATTCATGTTTCATCCAAAATAAGCCTTTGGTTTATGGAGCAATTCACAAGTTTGAAGGTCAAGTTTCCGTTTTCAATTTAAACAACGGACCGACTTACAGATGTTTGTATCCAGATTTGCCAGACCCAAAATCAGTAAGTAATTGCGCTGATGCTGGAGTAATAGGAGTTCTTCCAGGAGTAATCGGAACGTTTCAAGCGAACGAAGTGATTAAAATCATCACTGAAATCGGAGAATCTCTTAACGGAAAAATCCTCGTATTTAATGCACTTAACAATCAATCGACTTCTTACAACATCTCTAAAAGTGAACACGAAATTTACAATAGAATTAAGACGAACGGATTCGATCAAAACGATTATCAATTTCAATGCGATACTGCTTCAGAAATCATAATCGAGGCGTTTTTAGAAAGTAAAAGTAGCTTTGAACAAATCATCGATGTTCGCGAATACAATGAATACCCTATTATCGCAGGATTGGCATCGAACGTAATTCCAATGGGAGAATTGCACGTCAGATTCGGTGAAATCGACCCAGATAAAAAAACATTGGTCTTTTGTAAAAGAGGAATTCGAAGCCAAATGGCGATTGATTTTCTAAAAGAACAGTACAACTACAAGAACTTAACAAATTTGAAGGGCGGAATCACGTTTTACCCTTTTGAACAAGAAAAATAAGAAATGAAAAACTGTTTTAAAGAAGGAGCAATCTCTTCTGATTTTATCGGAACATCCATTGCGCACCATCAGGTGAAAACGAACATTGGAGCGCACCAAATATTCTTAGGTCAAGTAAGAGCTGATGTTATCGACGACAAAGAAGTCACGGCAATCGAATACACTGCGCACGAAGAAATGGCGAACAAAGCATTTCATGAAATTCGTGAGGCGACATTTGACAAGTTTGATTTAACGTGTATGCATATCTATCATAGTCTTGGCGTTGTGAAAACAGGAGAAATTTGTCTCTTCGCATTTGTTTCATCGAAGCATAGAAAAGAAGTTCAGCGGGCCATTGAATACTTAGTTGAAGAAATTAAGGAGAAGGTTCCTGTTTTTGGAAAAGAGCTTTTTGAGGACGGGAGTTTCGTTCATAAGGTGAACTTGTAGAATTATGAGTTATGAATTATGAATTATGAATTATGAATTATGAATTATGAAATTTAAAAAATTGGGCTGTCGAAAGATCGGACAATCAAAAAATCGAACAATCGAATGGTAGATATTACGCATAAAAACACAACACTAAGAACCGCAGTTGCGCAAGCCATTGTTCAGGTAAGTTCGCAAGAAACGATTGATGCAATTCAGAACGACTTGGTTCCGAAAGGGAATGTTTTTGAGATGGCAAAAACGGCAGGATTGTTTGCAGTGAAGAAGACATCGGACATTATTCCTGATTGTCATCCCTTGCCGGTTGAGTATACTGGTGTGACATATGAAGTGGAAGGATTACAGATTAAAATATTGATTGAAGTCAGAACAATTTACAGAACGGGAGTTGAAGTTGAAGCAATGCACGGAGCAAGTGTGATTGCCTTAACGATGTACGATATGCTCAAGCCAATTGACAAAGGAATTGAGATTCAGAATGTGAAATTGGTCAAGAAGAAAGGCGGGAAATCTGATTTCAAGGACAAGTTTAGAAAAGATATAAAAGCGGCTGTCATTGTATGTTCTGACACGATATCTGCAGGGCAAAAAGAGGATAAAGCAGGAAAGGCAATCATTGCAAAATTGGAATCCGCACACGTTGAAATCGCTGACTATTTAATTATTCCTGATGAATTTGATCGAATTCAAGAAGTCACATTGAACCATGTTTCGCAAGGAACAGATCTCATCATTTTTACTGGAGGTACAGGTTTATCGAAACGAGATGTTACTCCAGATGCGTTGGCGCCATTGTTGGATCGCGAAATACCGGGCATAGCGGAAGCAATTCGAAGTTATGGACAGGAACGTACACCCTATTCTATGCTCTCAAGAAGTATTGTCGGAACAAAAGAGCAAAGTGTGATTATGGCATTGCCTGGATCGACAAAAGGCGCTTCTGAATCCATGGACGCGGTCTTCCCTGCACTACTTCATTTATTTCAAATATTTAAAGGCGCACGCCACGATTGATGAGCGAAACTTCAAACCATATCTTTGATAAGTTCGGTCGTAAACACGATTACTTACGCATTTCGTTAACGGAACGCTGTAATCTTCGCTGCTTCTATTGCATGCCAGCTGAAGGTGTTCAATTGCGCGACAAGTCAGAATTCATGACGGCCGAAGAACTGCTTTCAATCGCAAAAATATTTGTTGATTTAGGCGTTAAAAAAATACGTTTAACGGGAGGAGAACCGTTGATAAAAAAGGACGCTGAACTCATTATTCGTGAGTTGGGAAAACTACCCGTTGAACTTTCCATAACAACGAACGGCGTAATTGTCGATCGGTTTATCAATGTCTTCAAAGAAGCAGGAATCAAGGCAGTAAACGTTAGTTTGGATTCACTCGAAGAAGACAGTTTCAACGCAATATCAAGAAGAAATTATTTCAAGGAAATCAAGGACAACATTCAATTGTTGCTCGAAAACGATTTCAAAGTCAAAATAAACGTTGTTGTGATCAGAGATGTAAACGATCATGAAATCAATGATTTTGTACGTTGGTCAAAAACGGAAAATGTTCACATTCGTTTTATTGAATTCATGCCCTTCGATGGAAACAGTTGGAAGTCTGAAAAAACGATTTCATTTAAAGAGATTTTAGATCAAGTTGATTCAGAATTTGGCGTTGATGGTTATGCAAAATTAGAAGGCGAACCGAACGACACATCGCGGAATTTTGAACTAGTGGATGGTGTTGGCACCTTCGGAATTATTAGCTCTGTTACGAATCCATTTTGTGATTCATGCAATCGAATTCGGCTAACCGCCGACGGAAAAATCAAAAATTGCTTGTTCTCAGAAGATGAATCAGATCTACTTTCCTTGCATCGAAATGGAGAAGACATCGAACCCATTATTCGAAAAGCATTCATATTAAAACACAAAGAACGCGGAGGACTTGCGGCTTTTAGCAATGAAGACGTGGCAGGACATAAGAATCGGAATATGACCGCAATAGGAGGGTGATCGTCTTGCAGACTCTTGGATCAGTCGCAAGCTCCTTTTTAGATCGCTTCGCTTTTAGATTTTAGATCAGGCCGATTTCATTGAAACTTAATCGTCTAAATTCTAATATCTAAAAGCGAAGCGATCCAATATCCAATCTATCTATGTTCCTCTATAAACTCCGTCGGATCTAAATAACCTTCCGTGTTTTCGTTGTATCCAAAGCCGAGCGACATATTTACATCGTCTCGAATTTCCAAATGAAGGTGCGCGGGATATACTCCATGTGCGGTTCCGATTGTTCCAATTTGGTCTCCGATTTGAACCCAAGAATTGACCTCAACTAGAATCGTGTCGCAATGTGCATACAAAGACTCAACCCTTGTTCCATCGGGTAAATAATGCGTGACTCGAATTACATTTCCCCATCCTCCTTCGTAATCAACAGCGGTATTTACATAACCATTTGCAATGGCGTAAACGGGATCTCCAAGATCGCTATTGCCTCCCGTAACCGCATTCCAGTCATCTCCCAAATGATTGTTCTTTCCGAATTTTTGAGCGTTGTAGTATCCTTTTGCATTCGGCGGCCCAATGGGAAAGTTGAATTTATCGGCCTGCATTGGGACGGGAACTTCCATGACTTCATCAGTGATTTCATTTGTTTCTTTGAGAAGTTTCGTTTTGTCAAAAGACACGTTTTCACAGCTCATTAGAAGGATCGCGGAGAGAATTAATAGCTTGTTCATGATCATGAAATGCAAAAAAAAGGAAAAGGAACAAGATGATTGATGATTGATGATTGATGATTGATGATTAGGAATTGCATCCCATGTTAACCGCTTCGCAGAAATCAAACAACAATAAAAACTTTATATTTATAAAAACAAAAAAACTACTACCATGAAATTTAAAATTACACCAATCCTATTCGCCTGCGCTTTTCTAATGTTAGCATCTTGTGGAGATTCTTCAGATTCAGACAAGAAAGACGATTCAACAGAACAAGCTGATACTGAAAAGAAAAACAGAATTGATAAGTTGATGTCGGAGTACTCAAGTGCAGCCGCTGAATTGATGACAATGCTTGAAGAAGAATCAGAAAATGAAGCTGCAGTTGAAGTATTGTACGATCAATATATGGAGACAGAAGATGAAGCCTTAAGTGATGAAATCGATATGCAAATTGAAGACCTCGAGGCTGTAGGTGACGAAATTAGTGATAAGGTATTGGATTTAATGGATCCCGTTTTCGAGTTCGCAATTGAAATTGAAATGATGTACGACGATTTAACACCTGAGCAACAAGCAACTTTCGATTCGACTGAAGAAAAAGTTGACGGAATTTTAGATCTCTAAAACTCTTGCCCCGTTTGCATTTCTGGCAGTCGGTTTACATTTTTCCAATTTAAAAGTGAAGTGATGTTGTAACTTTATCCCGAGACAAGTGTCTTATATTTGAAACTGTACTTGATTAATTATTTATTAAAAAAATAAAATTATGTCAGTATTCCGTTTCGTTGCAATCGCAACATTAAGTTCACTAATTCTTTTTTCATGTGCAAAAGAAGATTTTACGGCTCCAACGCCAAACTCGATGTCAACAACATCAACAATAGAGATGGCATTAGAGGATCCAATTAACGGTACACCTCAATTGCCCGCTGCATCAGCAACAATTCGCACTTGTGGAAATAGTATCATTGTGGATATCCAGAATGTAACAAATCCAACGCAGTTTTACTTTGAATATGAAGTTCGAATTGCAGGAACAAACACTGTTGTAGATTCAGGATCGATTAAACACGGTGCAAGCACGAATGACGTTTTAGCCCCTTGTCAAGATTACGTTTTTGTGTTTTGGGGATCATCAACATCAGATCACACAACAATGACAGGAATAACATCAGATGGATGCAACGGAAATTATAGTTGCTAGAAGAATATAGTCAACCAAGACGATAGAGGAATTCGACGGAAATGCGCAAATTTAAATTTTGCCTTCGTCGGATTCCTCTTTTTTTATGCGCGTTTTTTAGTAATTTGAGGTCGCTTAAACTACAGAAAAATGAAACTGCTCCAACTTATCTCCGTATTAATTCTCGCGCAATTCACTATAATGGATTGCTCCGCACAAGTCGATCGATCAAAAGACGCGTTTGCCACAGTAAACAAAGCACTGGATTACAGATGCATTGGCCCATTTCGTGGCGGACGATCCGCAGCCGTGACAGGAGTCAAAGATCAACCAATGTTGTTCTATATGGGAAGCACGGGCGGCGGAGTTTGGAAAACAGACAATGGTGGCTCTTCATGGAAGAATCTTTCCGACGGTTACTTTGGAGGATCTATTGGAGCAATTGCTGTTTCAGAATCGCACAATAATATCATCTATGTTGGAACCGGAGAAGTAACTGTTCGGGGAAATGTTTCATCGGGAACTGGAATGTACAAATCAATTGATGGAGGCAGATCATGGGCATCAACTGGGCTGCCCAATTCGCGGCATATCCCAAGGGTTCGAATTCATCCTAAAAATCCAGATGTGGCTTACGCGGCTGTACTTGGTGACTTATACAAATCAAGCGAAGAACGCGGCGTGTACAAAACATCGGATGGTGGAAAAACATGGAACCGCGTTTTATTCAGTAACGAAGATGCAGGAGCTGTTGATCTTATATTGGACCCCTTAAATCCAGAAGTCATTTACGCAAGCACTTGGCGTGTAAGACGTACACCTTATGATTTTTCATCAGGAGGAGAAGGTTCTGCTCTTTGGAAATCGGAAGATGGAGGCGAAAACTGGGCGGAAATCTCAAAAAACAAAGGCTTTCCTGAAGGCACTTTAGGGATCATAGGAGTAACTGTTTCTCCAGTAAATCCAGATCGTATTTGGACCATCATTGAAAACGAAAAAGGCGGCGTTTACAGATCCGATGATGCTGGAAAAACGTGGGAATTAACCAACAGCGATCGCAGCTTGCGTCAACGCGCTTGGTACTACTCTAGAATCTACGCCGATAGCAAAGACGCAAACAAAGTAATCGTTGTCAACGTAGCGTATCATACATCTACTGACGGTGGTAAAAGTTTCGAGCAGAATTACGCTCCGCATGGCGATCACCATGATTTATGGATTGCACCGGATGACAACATGCGTATGATTATCGCCGATGACGGAGGTGCACAGATTAGCTATGACGGGGGTGAGAATTGGTCGACGTATATGAATCAACCGACAGCGCAATTTTACCGTGTCACAACCGACAATCATTTTCCGTATCGCATTTATGGAGCGCAACAAGACAATTCAGCGATTCGAATTCAATCACGAGCGCAACGTGGGAAAATCACGGAAGAACACTGGGAATCAACTGCCGGTGGAGAAAGTGCTCATTTGGCTCCAGACCCACAGGACAACGATATCGTTTACGGTGGAAGTTATGGCGGATTCTTAACCCGATTCAACCACCATACGGAACAGAATAGGGCGATCAATGTTTGGCCAGACAACCCAATTGGGTATGGGGCGGAAGGAATGAAATACAGGTTCCAATGGAATTTCCCGGTCTTCTTCTCTCCGCACGACCCAAATAAATTGTACACATGTTCACAGCACTTACACGTTTCGACAAATGGCGGTGAGACATGGAAAATCATTTCACCTGATTTAAGCCGAAACGATGCGGAAAAACTGGTTTCGTCTGGTGGACCGATAACAAAAGACAATACTGGGGTTGAATATTACGCAACGATATTCGCTGCAATCGAATCACCATATGAGAAAGACCTTCTTTGGTGCGGATCAGATGATGGCTTGATTCACATTTCAAAAGACGGTGGCGCGAACTGGGAAAATGTCACTCCGAAAAAATTACCGGAATGGGCGTTGATCAATAGCATCGAGGCAGACCCTTGGAACAAAGGCGGATTGTATGTTGCGGCGACCAAATACAAATCGGGTGACTATACGCCGTATCTGTACCACACAACGGATTACGGGAAATCATGGGAGTTAATAACAAACGGGATTGCCTCTGAGCACTTTACGCGCGTTGTAAAAGCAGACAAGACCGTGAAAGGATTGTTGTATTGCGGGACTGAAAACGGAATGTACGTCAGTAAAGATGACGGTGCAAACTGGCAAACACTTCAATTGAATTTACCGATCGTTCCAATCACTGATATTGCTTTAAAAGACAACGATTTGATCATCGCAACTCAAGGACGGAGCTTTTGGATTCTGGATGATTTGAATATCATTTGGGATGAAATCAATGAATCGACCAAAAAAGACGAAATGCGAATCTACTCCTCTCACCCGACGGTTGGGTATGGTGGAAGTGCAAAAACTTCGTTAACACAAGGAACGAATCATCCACTTGGAGTTCGGTTGTTCATGAATGTTCCAGATGCTGAAAAAGCAACTACCATCCGAATTCTGGATAGTGAGGGCAAGGAAATTACGTCGTATGGATCGGATGCAAAAGACAAATCAAACAAACTAGATTTCGAATCTGGAATGAATTCTTTCGTTTGGAATATGCGCTATCCAAAAGCAGATAAATTTGATGGATTGTTGATGTGGTGGGGAACATTGAATGGACCATCTGCACCTCCTGGCCAATATATAGCCGAATTAAAAATAGAAGACAAAATTGTAAAGACGCAATTCGAAATACTATTAGATCCAAGAAGCGAAGGAACGGCAGAAGACCGTCAAGTACAATTTGAGTTCTTACTTGGAATCAGAAATAAGTTGGACGAAACACACGATGCAATTCGAAATATGAGAGATATTAAATCTCAAATTAGCAGTCTGAACAGCCGAATCGATAAGGACAAATTTGCTGAAGTGATTAAAGAAGGTGAGCGTTTGGATTCGTTAATGACCGATATTGAAAAGGTGCTTTACCAAACCAAATTAGAGAGCAATCAAGACATGTTGAACTATCCAATTAAGTTGAACAATAAACTGGCGCACGTTGCTTCTTTGGCTAGCATGGGGATTTACCGTCCAACAGATCAAATGATTGCCGTTAAAGTAGGGATTGCCAAAGAAATCGATGTGGAATTGAAAAAATGGTATGTCATTAAAGATGAGGCATTATCGAAGTACAATGAATTGATTCGTACTCAAAAAGTAAATGCAATTCAAATTGGAAAGGATGATTAGGTATTCGCGCCCTTCGACAAGCTCAGCATCCGACTCAGTATTCAGTTCAGGCGGAAAAAGCAATTGTTAGTTTTTCATAAATCGCAATTTCGTAGTGCGTTTTTCTGATTGAACAGAAACGAAATAGACACCTTTCAAAGCAAGTGATAAATCCAATGTGATTGAATCAATTGCTGCTCCTTGTTGAATTAATCGGCCTCTTGCATCTACTATTTCAAAATTGAATTCACCGACATTATTAATGGTCAATTCATTGTTTACTGGATTCGGAGATATTGAAGCTTCGTTCAGAGAGTTCTCATAGATCGAAAGGCACTCATCGACGATAACATCAGAGGAAGCACTATCAACGCAAGTATTGTTATCCGTATAATGATATGTGATTAAAAATGTTCCAAGACCTGCAATTGGAGGTGAAAATTTATTGTTCGAAACCCCCGTTCCGGAATAGGTTCCACCAGCAGGACTGCCTTGTGTTAAAGTGAATTCCTCAAAGTATATGCAATTCGTTGGAATTGGAGTCATGGAAACTATTGGCAATAGATTCAATTCAATATTCACCGTATCTGAAACCGATGAACAACCATTTGCGTCCGTATAAATAATAGAATAAGAACCGCTTGTATCGACTGAAATGGATTGAGTCAATTCTCCTGTAGACCATTCATTTCCAGTTCCAACTGACGAGGTTAATAGTACAGAATCTCCCAAGCAAATAATTGTATCTCCGGTAATAGAAATTGTAGGTGGGGCGGGCAGTGCATTAACCGTAACTAAAACATCTGCAATTGCAGCACATCCTATAGAATCCGTTCCAGTAACTGAATAGGTTTGTGTTCCAGAAGGCAAAAAGGCAGTACTATCAAGAATTCCACCTGACCATGAATAAGATTGAGCACCGCTACCCATAAGCGTCACCGAATCACCTTGGCAAACCATGAGGTCTTGAACGGTTAATGTAGGAAAAGGGTTAATTGTTATATCTGCTGAATTTTGACCCGAACAGAAAGCATTTGACACCGTATACAGAATTGTATAAGGTCCGCCCGGAAGGGAATTTACAAGGTCTATTTCTCCAGACGAAGGATCAATTACAACTTCTATTGGACCCGAAAATACGCCACTGGAAAGTCCTGTTATAGTTGGAATTGCAGTAGAATCGTCTTGGCAGAAATCGGATGCGGAATAATTAAAAATGGCATCGAGTGATAAACTTCCGCTGAAAGAACGAGAGCACCCATTCGTATCTAACACGTCAAACGACCAATTGTCGGAAGGTAAGAGCCCACTAATGACAATCGAATCACCATAACCCAATGACGCAGTTGAAAACGTAGCGGATGCAGGTTGTGTATTGTAAATAACAAATTCCGAACCATTTCCTTGAGGCAAGCCGCCATTTACAAAAGCAGAAACCATGCCCGTAGAACAATCCGTATTTGCTGAAATGTTAATCTCCTCTAGAAATGTCACTTCGTATACCGGCCCCAAATCATAGCAATAAATTCCACCATTCGTTGTGGAGTAAACATTATTTGGCATGTTGTACATCGTAATAGGAACGTACCAATATGTTCCGCCACCACTAAAACTATTAATAATTGACCAAGCTTGATCGTCATTTGAATAAATACCCAATAAACATGGATCGGCACCTATTCCACTACTCGGAGGACCCAAAGTTGGAGGACAAGAATAAATCAACAATTTTATTCCCGGGTCAAGCGCTGTCCCTGAAATTCCCAGGTCTAAACTTGGCGTATAGTCACCATTTGCAGTAATATCTAATGTATCACCATAGCAGAGCGTGATAGGATCTGCCGTAATTGATGTGCCATTCAATTCTTGATGAAATGTTCCAACATCAACGGCGCATACGCATGGATTTGGATATTGAACCGGAGGTGATGCTATTGAACAAGTAAGTGAGTCTGTAAAATAGGCCGTAACTGGGCAATTGCTTACTCCGTCAGAAAAGATACTGTCCAAAACGTAATTCGTTGGAGAAGTAAAAGGCGCATTAAACACTTGAGAGTTTCCGTTGCAATCTTCTAAAACCAATTGTCCTGTCGTTGGTGCATCAGTGAATTCTACACTCCCAGTAATGGAAAAGTAATTATTGAGACCATCGCACGGCAACTGATTCACCATTATAAATGTGAACAAGCATGAGCTCGTTGTAGCGGGTTGAGAAGTAATCACCTCTTTTAGTGCGCTTCCAGAATTCGCAGAGAATTCCTTTGGTTTCAATTCGACAACTTCAAGCTTTGTTGATGCAACCGGAACAGTTTGTCCAAATGACGAAATAGAAGCAAACAGTATGAATAAAAGTAGTAGGTAGTTCATTTTCATAGTCCTAAATCTACTCAAAAGGATTTAACCCTAAAGAAAAGTAAGTTTTGCAGCAATAGTTGCGTTAGGTCTTACACGTCTAACTTACAGTAGTTTTATGCGCGAAAAGTGATTGTGCGTATTGTTCATTCTAACTAGTGTACTGAGCGTTGTGTTTATCAAATAGTCTAGATGACTTCGCTAAAATGATTCGGAAACCTGAAAATGAGATACTTCTACTCAAGACATTGCGCACAAATACAATCATTTCGCGTATTTATATCCTTGACTTCCAAAAGGTTTTAAATTAGCTTTGAATCAGACTATTAACTTCTATTCATGCTAAAACTAATTCTCGCTTCGATTGCGTTGGTTTCATTTACCGCAATTTCCTACGCACAAATAAGTCAAGACGATTCAACGCTTAACGCTGTGAGGCAACTCAGTGATTCGGATTTACTTCAAGAATTGAGATCCCCGACATCTCGAATTGTCTTGGAAAACCCGGCTGTTCGCACGGAAGTAATTGAGAAACTCGATGTGCTTTTAAACAAGCAATTTGAGGTATTTAAATTCAAAAAGCATTCCGACTACAAGGCATTCAGGAAAGCGAATAAGGACATTCACAAACTCCCCGAGAGGTGCAACAAATTCACAACGGATAAGAACTCAAGAATCGTCGGTTGGTCGGAATACAGACGTTGGATGTGGGAGAAATATAGAGCTGAGAATTTGTATCAAAATTACGATCTGCTTTTTAAAAGTTTGAGAATAGGACAAGATCATGTCAAAGGAGATTCAAAAGAGGATGTCCGCAAGAACCTGGAAAAAATCACAACGCACAATACCCTTCAGCAAATTTTAGAATTGTCAATTCGCACAAAGGACACGACCAACTATTTCGCTTTGGAACACCCTGTTAGAAGTCGAGACATTAAACTGATTCGAGAACGTTTATTGGAATACGAACAAGGCCGATTTGTGCATTATACAAGCGCGGACATCGACCCGAAAAAGGTGAAAGAAATTGATTTCAACACGGACAATGATGTTTTGACACCCGCTCCAAAAGTGAATCAGGATAGAGAATACACCGGAGGAGGAAGGTTAACTTTAAGCACCGATTATTTCAAGGCCCGTTGGTTAAATCTAGCTTGGTTGAATTTCTTTCAACTGGATAAATCGCGGCACAGAAAAGTAATGACGTATCAAAGCATGTCAATTGGAATGCACTTCTACACGCCATACATCCGCTATCAAAACGACACTGATTTGGCGGACACTCTATTTCAGTTTGACCGACCGTTTGGGTCTTATATTTATTTGGAACGAAGCAAATACCGTCTATGGTCAAATGGATTGTTCCGACACCACGGCGCGTTCCAAGTAGGGCAAATCGGAGCAAATGCTGGACGCGATATCCAGGCTTTATTGCACAGAGATGCAGTTGTAGAATCCCAAAAAGTATACGGTTGGGACAAGCAAGTTGCGAGTGGCGGAAGGTGGTTGATTCAAATTAACCATGAGTTCGATGTTCTTCTATTCTCAACCACAAATGAGAGAAAAGGTGTTTTCTCAAAATCGAAAAACAAGGATTGGGAGAACCGCTATTCAGGCTTTAATGTGATTGCGACATCCGAACTTCTTTATGGTGGATACCTTGCGGCTGGTGGACTTGGATTGCGCCTTTCCGGTTCCGATTTCACAAACCAAAGTGGTCAAAGTACCTTGCGGGAACGACGTAAAAGAAAATACAAATTCGGTTTCAATTGGGAACTTGGATTCAAATGGAGATACGTAAACCACAGCAGTTTGCTTGAAGGCTTTGGCTACACGAGAACATTTATAGATGATAAATACGATGACGATGCTGAATCGTCTTACACTTTAAATCAAGCCTCTTATTTGGCGCAAGACACGACAACAATAGAAGAAGATCAATGGTTTTACGACCGCCCAATTGGAACTAACGATCAAGTCAATAGACATGTTTGGATGGTCGATCTTAAATTAAGCTTCCGATGGAGAAAAATGACGGCGTACTTCGTTACTGGACTTTACCGTAAAGAATACAAGTCGTTCGACCTAAATTTCGATGATTATTCTTCGCTCGCCTTGAACCCGACTTACTACGACGAAAAGGTGAAAGTTGAATTGAATAGTTTTCAAAACAAAGACTATTATTCGTTCGGAAAAGTTGGTGTGAGTTGGTTGTTGTAAATAGAATTATTTGGCTTGAACAGCTGCGAAAACGTCTTTTATTAAATAGTGTATGTACACGTTATCTTTGTCCTTTTTGATATATAACCTGCACAGCTAGCACGTTTGTAGATTTGTACGCCCCCCTTTGGACTATGTGACTTTAAAAATTGGAGCTGTTTGACGATCTCGGCTCGGCCGAGAGAGGAGTTCTTCAATTTTAAGTCATGTGTTCTATAAGGAAGAGAATACGAAAGTATTGGAAGACGAGACGTGGCCCATTCGGCCAATTAAGGCGAGGTAGTTCAATCTACTGTGCTAAAGAGCGTTTTTGCTTACTTTTTTAGCTCTTCAAAAAAGTGAGAAAGAGAAAGAACTTACTTATAATTCAAATTACTTCCTGTCCTTTTTTCTTGACAAAAAAGAACGAAAAAATCAAGAATCATTTAAGGTCTTTGCTACGCACCGCAAGATTGGCTGGAGATATGAATAAACTTTGGCATTAACTGAAGTTGAACATCAATCGCTTCTATAGATACTGTCTATCCAACTTGCTAAGACTGAAAATGATTCAGGGGATTAAGTTTCAAAATCATAAATCAGTTTTGTATATCCAGTAAATCCTCGTTAGCGAACTACTTCGAAAAGGTCTTTATCAATGTGTAAAGCTAGTCAACACACTATACCCCGTTAACTTTCCTTTTCCACTGTAAGACTCTGAGCGAACCATTCCAATTCCTTCGCTGTACCATTCTACAGAGCTTCCTTCAATTTTAACAAGCGCTTTTGTTCTTATTTTCTGCTTCAGTTTAATGCAATTGAAAGTGCCGGCAGTTGTGGTCATTTGTTCAACTCTCTCGACTTCTCTATCGTAAATCAAAATGTTCATGGACACTATTTTCATTCCATTCATAGATACTCCGATATTCAATGTCCCATCTGCTAACGCACCCGTAAATGAAGTATCTGTAGGCGGAACCTCGAATTCAGAAGCATCCACCACAACATCCATATCTTTATAGGCTTGCATCACTGCACCGTCTAATTTCATGGCCATATCAAAAATGAACTCTCCATTTTTACATGTTGCAGTGAAGGTGTTAACGTACGTTTCTTTGTCCTTGGTATCGAATGATATTGCTTTGATTGTAAACATCGAAGTGCTATCAGTCTCCACCTTCTCCATTAATTCATAGTCCGTTCTACCCGTAGCTTTATCTTTCGCAGAATAACTGGTGACTTCCCATTTGTCTCCTTTGTCATTTGGAACATACGGTTTACAATCCGCTTGGGCATAAGCCAACGTTGTAAATAGAATGGACAGTAGAATCAGTGCGATTTTCATTTCGGTAAGATGTTCGTTTTTAGATGATTAAATCTACTGATAATTTCAATAAAATGATCCATTTACTCAAATCTCTTCAAATAATCCTTTACCTTTGAGTATGCCCAAAACAGCAATTATTCTAGGTGGAACAGGACTTACGGGAAGCCTTGTCATGGAAATTTTATTAAATGATGAACGTTATGATTCCGTGAAATTATTCTCTAGAAAATCAGTCGATCAAAAGCATCCGAAGCTGAAAGAATTCCTCGTCGATGTTTTGGATTTGGAATCGGTAAAATCCGACTTCACTGCTGACGAGGTTTATTGCTGCATCGGAACGACGAAGAAGAAAACACCAGACCAAGACCTTTACACGAAAATAGATTTCGGAATTCCTGTAGAATCGGCCAAACTCTGTGCCGAAAATGGAATCCAAATGATGGCTGTTGTTTCAGCGATTGGCGCAGATTCAAAAAGTAAAATTTTCTACAACAAAACGAAGGGAGACATGGAGCAAGCAGTTCTTAGTTCTGGAATTGAACGCACGTATATTCTAAGGCCAAGTCTGATTACCGGCGTGAGAAAAGAGAAACGGTTTGGAGAAAAAATTGGTGCCGTTGCGTTTAAAATTTTAGGCCCTTTATTTATCGGAAGGTTAAAAAAGTACAGAGCGGTTAAAGCGGAGAGCATTGCAAAACGAATGGTTCAGCTGGCCAATTCGAATGCGCCATCTAGAATTGTTGAATCAATCGAGATTTAGGTTTGAATTATGCCTAATTTCGCACCATGAGAAAGCCGTTGCCTAAGAAGAAGAGAAAAACGAATGTTGTCAAAGAAGACAGCAAGCAAGATTTGATTTTTGCAAACTACCTAATCGAAGACATCACTGCTTTTGAATCACTTCTACCAAAGAAGGAAACGGATCCAATAAGCGCCGAATTGACGGTTGAAATCTTAGAGAGTGTGAAGAAAATCAAAACTCGATTGGAAACATTTTCTACGTCTTTCAGAGCGAGATATGATAGTGTCCGCTTCAATAAACTTCAAAGTATCTGCAAAGCGTTCCTTAGAAACGGAAAAGAAAATCCGAGGTACCGTTATGCTTTTCTTCTAAAAGAACTCACAGGAGGTCGAGAGGAATTGTACAAGCACATTGGGTAACTTTTAGAATGATGAATGAGGAGTTATAAATTATGAGTTTTATCGAACTGGATCGATTTCCGGTTCAAAAGTTAGGGTTTGTTCATTTTTAGTTGAGCAGAAACACGGAACTCAGAACTCAGAATTTGAAACTCGAATAAAAGCCTACTTAAACTCAACAAAACCATGTTAAAACAACTACTACCGCTACTCCTAATTTCATTCATTGTTCTTAATTCTTGCTCAGATGCGTCTGAAGCAACTGAAAAGGCTCCAAAGAAAGAATCCGTTCCAGAACAAGAAGAGTCGAGTCCTATTCCCGAGATTGACGAGGTTGAAGCTCCCGAGTCAAATACAGAAAATGAAATTTCAAGCCGTTACCATTACGATGAAGATTGGGAAGCATTCAAAACTGCTGTGATCAATAAGGACGTGAAGGCTGTGCAAGCATTTGCAGGTTCAGACAATGTAGATGCTTTACCTATTATCGAAGCATTTAGCGATCCCGATTTTCTAGCAATATTGAAGAAAAGCACGTATGATGATTTAGTTGCCAATACAGATGGTGACGAGGTTCTTCTTGTTTTTTCTGCGGCATTTGAAGGCGACGATGGAGAAGGTAACATTTTTGAAAGTGGCTTGTACTTGTATTTCTCTCAAGGTGAAATGGGATTGGTTCTTGAGAATTTTTTAGCGGCGGGATAAACTGACGGTTATAGAGAATTAGGAGTTATGTATTATGAGTTAGAAGTTAATTACGCTGAACTTTTATGCTGAGCCAGTCGAATTAAGTCGAAGTGTAAATTGTAAGGAGCTGTATTTGATTCATTTAGATTTAAACCCCAACCACAAAGCGATTGTTTCGTTTTCTCGAATGCCAAGTTTATTTTTAGTTGAGAAAAACGAAACCAGCACCCCAATAATCCAAAATCGGTAGTGAAGAAATAGCGAAAATTGATTCGTCTATTTACAGAAACGTGCAAATTCCTACGTGATATTACGTGTTTACCCCTATTAAATGTTAAAGAATATACTAAGTTAAGTTGAACACGTTAACTTATGTGGAGTTCGTACAAACCTTACGTTCTCAAAAGCCATCTTGCTACTCGCAATTATTGAACTTATTCAAATGTCAGCGGTATAAGACTGTACCCTTTCTGGATTTAAGCCTGTTTAGCTCTAATGTCAAAAAAAATTAAAATAGCGTTAGCGGACGATCACAAGATCCTCCTTCAAACCTTAACTCAAATGTTAGGGGGTGAGTATGATATGGAGGTAGTTATATCAGCTCCAAATGGCAAAGAGCTGTTGGAGAAAATGAAAACCACCGACGTCGATGTTGTTCTATTGGATTTAGACATGCCAGTTATGGATGGTAGATCAGCCCTGCCAATTTTGAAGAAATACCATTCAAAAATAAAAGTCATCATTTTAAGTTTTCACGATTCATTGGTCTACATGAAGAAATACTTGAGTGAAGGTGCGGATGCTTACATTTCCAAAGGAACCGATTTTAATATCCTCTTAAAAGCAATTCGAAATGTATACAACGAAGGTTTCTATTTTTGTGAAAGAGTCACGAAGGAGGTATTGATTAAATGGAACGAAAGCAAGCAAAACCGACTTTCAGTTCTCCAAGGTGATCCTTTAACGGATCGGGAAAAGGAGATTGTTCAATTCATTTGTAAGGGAAAATCAAATGGGGAAATTTCTTTAGACCTTCATCTAAGTCAGCGAACCGTTGAAAACCATCGAATGCGAATTTCGAAAAAAATAGGTACAAAGAGTACGGCGTCAATTGTGATTTATGCTGTTGCGAATGGGATTTACGAGATTGACTTTTAAACTACTTTAAAAAACACGCAAACACCAATAAATCAAAACTATAGCTCCCTACACAAGCGTCTAAACAGCCCAAATAACATTGAGTACATATACTCAATCTGCCTCATCTACTGGATTTCCGCGCTTAATTTTCATAAATTAGAAGTAGACGGCAATGGGATCTAGGAATCGCAAGAAGCTGAAACAGAAACATCAAGCTACTGCAATCATAGCTTTGATTCAATTTATGAGCATTGCACAATAATTTACTTTAAACCGCCAAATTCTAGCTAAATGATTATAAATTCCATATCTTCATACAGAATGGGTTCATTTGAAAAAATAAGTCGACTAATCTATAATTATAGAAGTGAAGGTGAAATCCCTATGGATTTTGTCGTGGCTGAAAGTGGATCTACTATTGATGAAGTGCAGGAATGCGTTAGGTATTTGCAGGAAGGCGGTTTTATTAAAGTATCTGAAAAACCAGATCAGCATGAAAATTTAATTCGTGTAAATAAAAACGCAATCAGCAAATTCCAGAAAATATTCTAAGTCCAGTAGAAATCATATCGCCCGAATCCATTGTAGCCGTTGCGGCTTCTATTCTGATGACCATCATTTTCATCGGAACTGACGCGTTTCCAAGTACGAGTTCATTTGCCAAATCAATTGGATATACGTACTTGCTGATTCTCATCAATGCATTTGAAACCTTCTTTGTCTTTAAATTAATTGAAAGTGACTTTTTTAATTTCGTCCAAATCGAACTGGGCAACGGATACGTCGAAGCCATTGCTACTGCTTTTGTTACGAGGGCCGTTCTAAAATCCGTTTCAAAAAAATTGAAAGCAAGCGACGACTACAACCAACAAAGTATTTCTGCGTTCATTGCCTACCTAGCAAAAGTCGATACTTGGGCTTTGACCCGATTAAAACTGGAACATCACGTTCGCTTGAGTAATTACGTGAGCACAAAAACCGTTTCGCTGAATCGACCAATTTCCGAAATTCACACAATGGCAATTGCGGCGTTGCCAAAAAACATCCACAGCATCAAAATTCATGATGAGATTGCCAAAATTAAAAGTTGTCAGGATCAAAAGCAATGCTTGCTGGAATTCTTGAAATCGTATGGGCGGGGATTGTTTAATGCGACGTTTGAAGATTAAGTTATTTTTAAATTATAAGTGATGAGTTAGGAGTAATTTCGCTGAGCTTGTCGAAGTATGACGAAGTATATTCAAGTGTGAATGA
>JAWUWJ010000069.1:0-8352 GCA_034111925.1 Crocinitomicaceae bacterium | reverse complement strand
GAGGCGCAACGATTGAAATTGGCGACATCTTTGATGAAAAAGCGAAAAGGAACAACATTGTACCTCTTCGATGAACCTAGTACAGGGCTTCATTATTTTGATATTCTGAAACTACTCGAGGTTTTTGAATCGATTGTTGGGCGCGGAGATACTGTACTTTTTATTGAGCACAATAGTGCAATGATTGAATTTGCGGATCGGGTTGTTAAGCTTGGACCTGGGAGTGGGGATGAGGGTGGTGAGGTTTTGTAAGGTTACTCAGTAGTAAAACTGTTGTGTTGCTATTTCCGTGGCATCTTTTATGCTTAGCCCTCATCAGAATAAGCCTGTTTACTGATACGCTCCATTTCTTCTTTTGCTTTCATTAACCCTGTTTGATGCAGAATGGAACCAAACAACCAAAAGGAGAAGGTAATCGCAGGAATAGCAATTAATACAAAGGGATCTAGATTAATGATAGCTGTTAATGTCAAGGCGATAATTATTGCTATTATTAACTTAGTGAAGTTCTTAGGGCTTGATATAAAGATCGTTAATGTGCTTCTCCCATCTTGATTGGTATGAATAACTCCCTGTATTGATGGGCGATAGTGATTTTTCGGAGTCATTTTCGATTGAGCGCAGAAGGTGTTTTTTGATAGTTTTCCAATCAATGGTGCCTTATGATTTGTATTGTGAAATTCGATATTGTTATTCAGGAATCCATTGAATGCTTCCAAGTCTTTAATTGGAATGATTTTTTTTCTAAAGGGAGGGTAAAGCTGCATTGATACGTGTAATATACGAATTCAGTCCAGTATAAAATCGAGTTCCATTGGAGTTTTACTGCTATGAAAAATAACTTAATATGTTTGGAAGAATTGTTTCAACGGCAGTTCGATAATTCAGTTAGAAAGAGCTAGACGCATGTGAATTAACGAGGATATGAGAATTTTTTCCCCGTCTCATTTTCGAATTCTGATTTCCAATTCTCTCCATAAAACTTGATCATGTACTCGTTTGCCTTGATGTTATTGGCGCTAACAGTTTCCGCAATCTCACCCGTTATTTCGCATCCAGCAACGCGTAAAACCATGAAACCATGAGCTGCAGTCAATGCACTTTCTTCAGGACGTCCATCCAAGTAATTCACGGGGGCTAATTCGCCATAAATTTTAAAGGTTGGCATGTAAATCTCATCAGATGGTCCCTTGTCGATGACTTGGTCAGTAACCGGTTTCGATTCAATTGAATTTTCTGGAGTCGTACATGCAAATGCTGCTATTAACAAGGATGCTAAAAGGAAACTGTTCATAGTGGTTCAATTTCTTTCCTGTACAGATCACAAATTGAAATGTTCAATGCATTTGCTTAATCGTAGTTTTATAGTACACTTAGTTTATCCAAAGCATCTTGATTTCCTTTAGCTGCACTTTTCTTGTACCATGCTATCGCTTCATCCATATTCACCTTTTGACCAATTCCCAGTTCAAAACATTGACCCACATTAAATTGAGCACCAGCATCTTCACTCGTCGCACATTGATTGTACCAATGAAATGTCAACTTCTCATCTTTTTCTGTACCAATACCCACATGATAGCAAAGAGCTAAATAATATGCCGCCTCCAGGTTACCTTGCTCGGCCGATTTTTTATACCACATTAATGCTATCTCTTCATCTATTTCCACGTGATCCCCATTGGTATAACACGTTCCAAGATTGTATTGTGCCTCTGAGTCGCCTTGATTTGCCGCTTCTTGAATCATTTCAAAATCACTTTTTTCTTCAAGTTCATCGATTTCTTCAACCTCTGAAGTGCTGTTGTCCATGAGGTCCAATTGATATTGAGCGCCAATAACGCCTCCAGCAAGTGCTTTTTTGTACCAGATCGTTGCTTCTTCTTTGTCAACCTCTTTACCGTTTCCGTAATTATAAGCCTGCCCTAAGTAAAAGCAAGCTATTGCCACTCCTTGTTCAGCACTTTTAAGAAACCATTCGCACCCTAGAGCTTGATTAAATTTTGCGCCTTGACTCTGAAAATGACAAAGACCAACGCGGTATTCAGCGTCTTTATGGCCTTGATCTGCGCTTTTTTGGAACCATTCATAAGCCATTTTTTTATGGGCGCTCGTTGGGTACCCAATTGTATAAAACTGACCCAGGGCGTATTGATTATCAGCGTCCTCAAGATTTTCGTTCTTCTTGAATTGCTTTAAATCTCGAACTACATCAAACACCTTCCACTCATTAAAACGGTGGTCTACAATGCTCTGAACAGCTTCAAAATTGAAAGGATTGTCTTCGAACTCATATATTTCACCGTGTTCGCGTCCTTGATCAATCGCACGGCAATAATCACCTGAATACTCGGCGCACTTCTTTCCGAAGTCTGTGTTATCATTGTAATAATCCTCGGCAAATCTATTTCCAGTTTCGGTGAGGTCGTCACTCCCAAGTACGCCGTCGCAAAAGTCCATGATAAAATCCCTTCCAGATTGTTGACTATTGCGCACTTGATCCATTTCTTCTGGATTCCGTTGGATGTGTTCTTCCGAAATTAAATTGTTAATTGCGCACCATTTAAAGAACATACCAATATGGGTTGCCCCAAGTTCTATAGGTTCTCCTTTCGGAAACTTCGCACCATCAAAGTGCCAAGACACATCGTCGTATTTAGCCATTTTGGCAAGGTAGAGTTTAAGACGCTACTATTTTACAATCTTGCGCGAAATTGTCTCGTATTTGCTTTTAGCGGAAACAATGTAAATGCCTTTTGAAAATCCAGATACGTCAATTTTTCGTTGGCCATTATCGAATTGCTCAGAAAAAACGAGCTGACCAAACGAATTATGGATTTCAACCCAAGAGTCATTTTTGATTTTTAAATTCAACTCATCCGTTACGTTGGTTGGATAAATTTGAAACCGGTCATCTTCAATTTTACTTAATTCAGCAACGCCAATCTCTTCAATTCTAATATCATCGATAAAATAAAGTGCTCCATAAGTTCCAATGTCCCCAGAACCTGAAGGGTTTACCATTGTATTTGTTGAATTGTCATCGTTAAAATTACCAATTGTGATATAAGAATATGCCTCTTGGGCTATGATTGTGTCTGATACTAAAACCCAATTTGTAACATCATCAATAAATGCACTTGATTCGACCTGAGGCGTATACATCAATGGAGTATCCGTACCGGAAGATATTTGATTTACGGAAAGGTGCGCACCTATTTTGTCAATCGCCAATTCCATGAAATCCGCTAGGGAAACATAAAATTCAACGACATAGGTGTTGCCAACTACCATCGGATTTGTTAGTGGCGTTTGTACATAGTGCCGTTGGTTTGTTCCAGGTATTGTGTACGACCAAAGACCAACCATTACATCACCAGTACGCGGTATCTGGTTGCCTTTCAATCCCAATGGGCCACCGTATTGGCTAAATGGTTGAAAGTTGTAACAGGAATCTTCAATAGTTGTAAAAAACACTTGAGGTGCAGCCGCGGTAGGACTAACCCAGTCAATCATTATTTGATTAAAGTCTCCTGGTGCTTGGATTCCGCAAAATGTATTTGAGTAATTTTCAAAGCTTGGGTTCTGTACAAAGTTTTGAGCGTTACACACATTAATTGTGAAAATAAGTAATGAGATAGCTAGTAATTTGTTCATGGGTTCTAATATTTGATAGTGTAACGGTTCAACTACTGAAATAATTGTGTCTGAAATATACAGAATTGTCTTTTGGACCATGTGCGATAATTTGGATACTGAATTAAGTGATTAATGAACAAGTAAATAATTTAGTAAGATGAAAACAAGTTTAGAGGAAGGGATTTAAGCAAGAAACTGTCGGTCAGAGTTAGCAATTGAGCGAGTCAATTGGTCTGATTATCAATGGTGATAGCACGGTTGGTATGTTGCGGAAGTAAGATGGTATCCTTTTAATAGGATCAAGAATCTGCGCTATCGTTCACTCTAAAATAGATATGGTAAAAAGTACAATAATTGTTTTATTTTTTTTACCTTTCAGCTTAAACGCTCCAGCTTATGATGACATCGAGGTTTTCGGTACTTCTAGTTTTTGTTCTTTTAATGTTCCATTGTTTTAGTCAGAACGTTGTAGTAGATGGTGTTACACTTGTTAACGCGGGAGGTGGCCCTGGAAATTGCACGGCAAATGGCTTTAAACTTAACGGCACTGCGATTGGGGCTGGCGCTTGTGCATCTCTTACTCAGAATACATTTGACGCCGGAGGAATGTGGATTTGTGATCCTATCAACCTAAATGAATCTTTCAAAGTTTATTTCGAAGCTAATTTTGACGCCTTCAATTCTGGCGATGGTCTGGCGTTTGTGCTTCAAACCGAAGGGGTTCCAAATGTTTTAGGTGCCGAAGGAGGCGGGATTGGCTATTCTTATGGAAACCTAACAGGATGTTTACCAGCAGGTGATTGTGTTGTCGATCCATCTGTGGTTGTAGAATTTGATATTTGGGACAACTCAGCTGATTTTTGGAATGTCGCAATCCCAGCCTTGGGAACCATAAATGATATTGCATGTGATCATGCCACAATTCTAGTCGATGGAAACCAAACGCTAGGAGGCACCCTTGCCGGCCCGGATTGTTTACTTCCTGGTAGTGCTCTTGTAACCGACGGATTGGATCATGATATTTGCATCATTTGGGATGTCATCAACCTAGAGTATTCTGTTTATTTTGACAGTGTGCTCGTTACTGCATATAATGGTGACATCAGGACTTTTTTTGTTGATCCTACCAATGTTTCTTGGGGGGTCACTGCAGGGTCTGGTGGAGCGAATCAGAATCAACGGGTTTGCAATGTCGAAATGGTGACGAACCCCGTTAACCCAACATGTATTTGTCTTTTTCCAATTGCAAGTTACACACCGGTACCCGTTGAGATTTGTTCGGGAGAAGCAACTTCAATTGCGCTTTCCAGCAATATTGTAGGAACTTCCTTTGAATGGAGTGCGGCCAATAGTGCCAATGTGACTGGAGAAACTACCGTTCTGCAACCCGGGGCATTTATTAATGATGCTCTGATAAACTTATCGGCAACGGATCAAATCATCACTTATACAGTAACCCCAAATTCCGCTGGATGCATAGGCACTGATTTGATAATTCCTGTCACTGTTCATCCGACGCCTTCAGTTCTTGGCGCCTTAACAACTTGTGTTGGATCAACTACAATATTGACAGGTACGGGAACAGCAAATGGTATTAATCCTTGGGTTTCTAGCGATCCAATATTCGCCACGGTGGATAACTTTGGTGTCGTTACAGGGGTTTCGGTTGGATCATCAGACATCACTTATCTGGACGATAATGGATGCCAAGTTACAGTAACTGTAATTGTGGATGCGATTGACGACGCGTCTTTCACAATTATTGATTTCTGCGAAGGTACTGTATCAGCTGCAGCCACGATTACTGGAAGCGTTGGCGGAACATTTGCTTACAATCCTAATCCAGCCGACGGTTCTACTGTCAATCCAGCGACAGGATCGATCACAGGTGGAGTGGGAGGAGCAACTTATTCAATAGAATATACAACGTCAGGAGTATGTTCTGCAGCGTCGATACAAACTGTAACAGTAAATGCTATTCCACAAATCGATGCAGGCCCAAATCAAACTGTTTGTGATGGTGATCAAATAGTTCTTTCTGGATCTGGTGCGATCATTTACAATTGGGACAATGGCGCAATCGACGGAGTTGCATTTACACCAATTCTTGGCACTACAACATATACACTTTCGGTAATTGCCGCAAATGGCTGTGTTGCTTCAGATCAATTGGATGTCGTCGTAAACCCATTGCCTGCTGTATCCGCTGGGAATGACTTCAATATTTGCGATGGATCACCCGTTGTATTAAGCGGATCGGGTGCTTTAAGTTATGTTTGGATCCCAGGGACTGTTATTGATGGGCAACCATTTTCTCCATCAAGTACTTCAACTTACACTGTAATCGGGACTGATTTAAATGGATGTCTAAACACGGATGATATTACGATCGGAGTGGAGTCTTCACCAATTGTTACTTTCACTGCAGATGTGACTGCGGGATGCGCGCCTTTGACCGTTACATTTACAAATACAACGGCCGGTACCTTAACAGATTGTCTTTGGTCAATAAGCGATGGTACGTTGCTCGCTGGATGCGATTCGGTAACAACTGTCTTTCAGAATGGAGGATTGTACGATGTGACGCTAACAACAACATCAATAAATGGTTGTACGACTTCAGAAACGTATTTTGACTACATTAATGTTGACAATGGGCCAACGGCGGCATTTGTGCCTTCACCTTCTTCAGTATCGATATTCAATCCAGTTGTATTGTTCAGTAATAACTCGACCGGTGCTGTGAATTATGTTTGGGATTTTGGGGATAGCACAGGAACATCAACAGCAGTAAATCCATCTTACACTTATGATGCAGTGCCTGCAACTTATCAAGTGCAATTGATTGCGTATTCGGCCTTAGGATGCGTAGATACCGCCTGGTTTTCTTTTGTTGTAAATGAGGAGCTGTTGTTCTATATTCCCAATACTTTTACTCCAGATGGAGACGAATTCAATCAAATGTTTAAGGCAATTTTCACAAGTGGTTATGATCCTTTTGACTTCAATTTTTACATCTACAACAGGTGGGGGCAATTGATTTGGGAATCACACGATGCTGAACAAGGCTGGGACGGAGTTTCTAATGTTTCTAAAAAGCCCGTTCCAGATGGAAGTTACACCTGGAAAATTGACTTCAAGACCCTAACATCTGATGAAAGGGTTGAACTAATTGGACACGTTAATATTCTTAAGTAGAACGGAGTTGCTACATTTAACAGAACGATTCAGCCAGTATAATTGATTGTTTACTAGTTATTTATAGATAATAATTCAACACTTCTACTCGCCTTCTTCAACTGGGCTAACAGATTGAAATGCCTCTAAAAATGCCTCAACGGGTTGAGCACCACTAATTCCGAATTCATCATTAATTACGAAAAATGGAACACCAGAAACACCGCGTTGTTGATAATGAGAAATCTCTGCTTTCACAGCTTCTGCGATCTTCTGATCATTGATAATTGAATCTACTTTTTTTTGATCCCAACCAAATTCTTTAGCGATTGCATATAAAACTTCAGGTTTGTTTAAATGTTGAGTCTCCTCAAAATAAGCCGCTAAGAAACGTTCTTTCATTTCGATTCCGAATCCCTCTTCGCGAGCGACATTCAACAATTGATGCATTTGCAATGTGTTTACGGCGAGCCAATTATCACCAAAATCAAAGTCAATTCCAACCGTTTTTCCAGTCTCAGTAAGGCGGTCTGTCATTTCTTGAACGCGATCAATACTCCCAAACTTACTCGTCAGATACGTATCTCGATCCATTCCTTCTTCGCGCATTGAAGGATCAAGCTGATAAGGATGCCAGTTTACTTCGATAGGAGCGCCCTTCCATTCTTTTAATGCCGATTCCAAGCGTCGTTTCCCAACATAGCACCACGGACAGGCGACGTCAGAAACAACATCTACTTTGATTGTATCTTTATTCATATCTTCTTTTTTGTGTTAGACGAGAAGGTGTGTGACTTATTGCAAAGATAGATTACTCTTTTCAATATTCAGTTTTCGATGAAGCTTTCTTGTTGTCGCACTAAGGTAGACTCAAAATGTTAAATACAGTCTGTCCGAGTGTTTCTTTCCGATCTCATAGTGTATCTCAGCACGATAAATCACGTGATTTAGATTAATGTAAAATTCATGCTATATCCTTGTTTCAAGGTTAATTCATTTGGCCATAGAATACAACTATTAAAGGTTCGCTTTTATTTCTTTTCCAGAATCCGTTTTGCTTCTTTCAAGGAGTTATTCAAGAATTTCTTATAGACGAAGGTGAGGAATAGAGATAGCGCTGCCCGTTTAAAGATGTTTTTATACTTAAATGTATAGGTCCAAGTAATTCTCGTTTCCCCTAATTCATTATCGAACCACAATTGACCATATCCATGTCCCGAGAGCTTTTCAAGAAAATTACTGAATTTGGTGACCGTGTATGAGTAGTTCGCGGATGAATTGTAACTTAACAATTCCTCTTGCGCCGTGTCACCACTTTCGAATGTTATCTTTCGCTTAGCGCCAATGAAATCATAAGGCCCTTTGATTATATCCACACTCTTCGCACCTGGAACAGCTCCACATTTCTTAAGCCATAAGTGCAATTCATCACTGCTGGAAATAAGTGCAAATGCATCTTCTTGACTGCACTTAACAGTCGTGTTTACTGATCTCTTAAGAATCCCTTTTGTGGGTATTGTCTTGTCCGTCATTGAC
>JAWUWJ010000068.1:0-23997 GCA_034111925.1 Crocinitomicaceae bacterium | reverse complement strand
TTCTGTATTCGTACCTGTTCCAACGAGCTTGAATTTTACAATTGTACCAACGGGCGCAGTTGTAAATACTTTCATTGTTATTTTCGATAAAACAGAAAAGTCAAGATTCGCTGATAATGCAATTTTACTTCCTGCGTAAACAGCTCCGCCATTTCTTACAAGACAAGCAACGGAGTCACTAACGTTGATTCCTGCAACCAATGGGTTTGCGGATACAGTTGCGACGCCTCCATCGAAATCAATGAAGTCCGAAGTTGTAACAGCAGTGCCGTCAAAATTAATGGGTAAGCTTTGAGAATTGGCGTAGGAAAACGCAAATAAACTCAGAAAAAGTGTGATTTTTTTAATGTGTTTCATTTTAGAGTAGTTTTATTTAAACGTATGTGAACAGAGGTTTATGTAGCTTTTCTGTTTCATCTTTTAAAGGGGGATCTAATCCTTTTTGTTCCCCTAAACTAATAAACATTACTTAATGTACCAAATACAATAAGGTTCGTGAATAAATTTAGTGATTCCAAAAATGAATGAAATTCAGATTAATCTTTGAAAATAATCGGGTGGTCGTTTTTTACAAATTGTCTACATCTTTAGCAGAAATATAATTTTCAATTAGAGTATTCGTTGCTTCTGGTTGTTCGTACATACACAAGTGCCCAGCATTTTTAACTATTTCAAATTGCGATGATTGCAATAGGTTGAAATGATAATATCCATGATCTTTCAACGACGTTACGCTGTTGTGTTCACCCCAAACCAATAAGTGCTCTGGAGCTTTCTCCTTTCCTAGATAATTCAATGCATTGAAAGTGTGCACAGAGAATAACAAGTTTATCCTTGATGTGGTCTGTGTTTTCAGTTTAAATTTCTCAATATATCGAATGTACAACGGGCTTTCTTTATCAACTGCTTTACCAAACAGGATTCTTGGAAACTTTCTTTTTATTGGAGTTTTAGTAAAACCAAAACTGAGAACAGAACCGAAAATTGATTTTGACCTTTTCCTTTTGTTTAAGTATGAAATGCACTTTCTCATAGGCGGGAAGCGTACAATCAAATTTCCCGGGCAAATGTTGAAAATGAGAAGCTTATCGACCATTTCTGGTTGCTTGATCGTATAGAGCAGTGATGCCGATCCTCCGATGCAATTGGCCACCAAAATGACGTTTTCCAAATTTTTAAGTCGAATGAACTCACTCAACGTTTCTGTAAGAAGATCCAGCGATAGCAGTCCATTGGGTAAATCTGATTCGCCAAATCCTGGCCAATCAATTCCATACACCGTATAGTTTTTCGAAAAGTGCTTGATTTGATGTTCCCAAATGTGCCAAAATCCACCGCCGTTGTGCAGAAAGATCATTGTTTGTCCAGAACCGCCTTCAGCATAATTGATTGCCAATCCATTGATCTCTATTTTCTTTTCCTCCAAGCTCATTTATTAGGAATAATGTTTCATGAAAGGGATTTCTTCCAAAGCTGACATCAGTTGTTCATCGCTTAAATCGTCATAATTGTTTGCACTCTTATGCTTCGTGTTCATGGTCTTTTTCTTCAATAGTAGGAGGGAAGGCGGTGTTCCCAAGAATGTAGATATCCGATTCACTTCTTGCTCGTTTTGATTCACAAGCTGAATGAAATCAATCTTTAAATGCTGATTTGAAAAGTGAGCTTTCATATTTTTCTCAGCCATTTTGTACCATTCAATTAAAACACGAAGTGTCTTCTCATTCAATTCTTTTGGGACTGATCGAGAGGTGAACAACGCATAAAGGTTCCTGTTGAGTTCCAAAGTTGAAGGCAATGTTTTGGCGATAGATCGATTGATGTTCAGAATTAATGCATCCGGATAAATGGTTGCCAACGACTCCACTTTACACATCATCAGTGGGTTCTTTGAAAGGTATTGCTTTTCTCCTTTGCGATTAAATACGAAGTTGTGTCTTTTCACATAACGCGCGTAAGAACGCATGATGCGCGTCTTTTGCTTCGGTTTTAACTTATCGTCAAAGAGAACCAAATCGTCAAAGAAATTTGAATCTGGATAAAAGAAATTCAAATAGAAAGAAGAGAGACTCCACAAAAGAACCGCTTCATCTTCTTCCGGTAAATTCAATCCTATGAGGTGGATTTTTTTAAGTTTCCCTATCAGAATGTTCTCGATAAAAAGAATCGCCTTTTTGAAAGGATTTCCAATGACTTTATCAACGCGAAGTGCGAAGACAGCGAGGTACTTCTGACAAATTGAAGGCGCAAAAATGATTTCCCACAATTTGAAATACGTAAAGTTGTCGCTCTCTGCTAAAGCATGAAAAAGATAGGTTGTGGCTGATCTTGGAGCGGCAATTATGAAAACAGGTTTTTTCGTTTTCTGCCAAAGAAATTGAGGGAAGAAGATATAATCTAAAAGGAGAAAGAGGTTGTTTATTAAAAGTTGCACCGCAAAAATAGGTAGCAGGAATAAGCAAGTAGCAATCCTCCGAAGGTTGAACCAACGCATGTTTTTTCGATTGAAAGAAAACACGCCAAACACCATTTGTAGAAGCAGTTTGAATGTCATTTAGCGTTCATAGGTGTTTTGGAATGACTTGAAAGAAATCAATTTTTTCATGTCCTCGTCCCATAAAGTCGAATTGAAATGAACAAACATGTCTTTTAAATAAATCGGCTCTATATCGATGTACTGATTTGCATCCTCTGTTGCCGCGTAAAGATTGTAGGAAGGAATTTTCACGTTCAAATGGTGGATATGGTGACAGCCGACATTTCCAGAAACCCAACCCATTACTTTACCGACAACCAAGTGGGATGATCCATGAATAGAGGCATTGTACAAGTCCCAGTCTTTATCTGTTTCCCATGACGTGTCTTCAAATTGATGTTGTAGATAAAAGAAAATTGAGGCGGTAACATTGAATAAATACAGCGGAACTAAAAAGACAACGACAAAAGCAAAAAATAGATGATTCAGAATCAGAAAATACAAGATGGTTCCATAGATCAAATCTTGGATCAATATAGCCAGCACAATTTTAGCGCCAAGCTGCGGGAAAGGTATGCGTGGAGCAATAATCCAAAGAAATGGGGTGACTCCCAGTCTCATGAATTTTGAGCGAACAAAACGATACATTCGACGCTTGCCCTTACTCGCTGATTTGTATTCGTTCACCGTCATCGTCCACATTTCGGGGTTGTCGTTTCGAATACTCAGATTTCCCAGCATTCCATGATGTGTATCGTGAACATAATTCCACAGGGGACTTGTGAGCGTGCTGAAAAAGCCCAGTATCGCACATGATATTCGGTTGTAAGACCTTTTGGTAAACAAACTATAATGCCCCGCGTCATGTTCTAAAACAAAAAAGCGACAAAATAAAATCCCAATTGGAATCCAGAACAATGCGGGGAGCCAAGGGTGAATTGTATAGCTGAATGCGCTCATTGTTAACAAGATTAGGTGCAAGCAGATTGTAAAAATTACAATTCCCAATGATTTTCGATTGTTCGAAACTTCATACTTACGCAAGGCTGATATAATAACTTGACGGTTGTCCATTTTCTAATATTTAATTAAAACGCCTCCAATTGAAAAACCTGCAGATGTTCCGGAAAGAAAACAAAGGTCACCACGTTTAATATCTCCTGAATCGATGCAGTCTGAAAACGTTAATGGTATTGATGCTGCGATACAATTGCCATATCTCGAAAGTGATTTTTTTACTTGGCCTTCTTTAAATGTGTACATCTTCTCAAAGATGTGAATTCCCATTTTTGAGCCTTGGTGTGGGATTATTGCATCTGTATCTTCAATTTCCAGTGGTAAATCAGAGAAAAAGTCAGTCATAAATCCTGGAATTTTCTTTTTGGCCAATCGCAGGAGCTTCTTTCCCTTCATTTTAAAGGAATGCAACTCTTGATCGTATGGATGGTCTTTAAAGAAATTGACGTTTCCTCCTCCTTCAATCAATGTATGGTACGTTCCCTCCGAATACGTTTTTTGAGCGCCTTTAATAAAAAGTGAATCTGAATCTTCATCATAAGTCACGATTGCGGCCACAGCAGCATCTCCGAATAGGGTGGTCGTCTCCCAATTGTCAGGGTTCAAACCTTTCGAAGCGACTTCAGAAGAAACGATTAGAATATTTTTCAAGCTTTTTCCATCCAGCATTCTTGATGCGAACTCCAGCGCAGTCACAAAGCTTAAGCATGTACTATCAAGGTCTATCGCCGGAAAGTCGAAATTTTCCCCGTCTTTCATTTCAGATTTAATAATACTTGCTTGGTTCGGTAAGGGATAGTCAAATGTACCGCCAGCCGAGATCAACATATCTACATCAGCTAAGGTCATTTTTAATTTGTCTAAGGCCTTTTCTGCTGCTCGTGCGCCCATTATACCATTTGTTTCATTCGTGACATGACAGCGCTCTAGAACACCAGAGTATTTTTCTGACCATCCCAATGGGATTCCATGACGCGTCTCAATCTCTTCAGAAGTCAAGCGCCGCGGGAGATACGTTCCCATTGCGAGTATTTTAATTGGCTTTCCAGTAATCATTTCGAATCCTTCTTAATTTATTTCCTTTTTCATGGTGCTTATTTTCAGCGCGATGAATTGCAACTCCTTCAATTTTATGTTCTTTCAATAATTCAATTACGGATAATTTGGCTTGCTCAAACACAGAGGAATCGCCATCTATGAATAGGTCTAGTTCATTTTTATCCGATTGAACCAATGTGTAATCCTTGATTTTTTCGCTCGACACAATTAGCGCTCTTCGAAAGAAATCAGGGAAGATTTTCACTTTAGAAGCGTCGGGCATCTCAAAGATCAATACATCGTCCGATCTGCCTTCAATTTGTTCAATTCCAAGAGCAGAACTTCCACACGAACAATTCTTCTTTTCATGAATAATATCGTTCAACTCATAGCGTACAACGGGTTGTGTTGATCTCAACAAGTCCGTAATGACGGGATGGAATCGCTTTCTGCTTTTGTCTATATATTTCTTCTCAATAATCAGAAAATCTTCATTGAAATGAAGTGTTCCTTTTTCGCATGTCGCAGCCAATAAGCCTTCTGTGCATTGATATACTTGATGTATGGTTTGCCCAAAGACTTTTTCCAAATAATTCGCATCTTCTGGATACAAAACCTCTGCAACTGAAATGATTTTATCAGGTTGAATGGACAGTTCTCCATTCTCTTTTTTCTGAGCCAACTCGATTAAAAGGCTGGGTTGCGCAACCAGTATGTAAGGGTTTAATTCGGTAAGTCTTTTTGATTGATTATCAATAGGTTCTAGTAGGTCAAAAAACTCAAATTGCAAGACTTTAGATTTCACAGAATCATAAAGATTGCTATTCGCCCTGAGGAAGAAAGCGACGGATCGTTTCTTTAGTGAAAAGCCAATTACGCGGTCTAGAACGCAAGCAACCCATTGGGCACGTTCTACTTCTGTCGCCAAGAAAATGCCTCTATTTCCGCTTGTTCCCGAAGAAAGTCCGATTGTTACGTCGCCAATCATTGGTGCAAAGTCTCTTGTCGTTTCCGCTTTAAGCGCAATTTCAAAGGCCTCGTCTCTTTTGATTCCGCGCGTATTAATCGCATCGAAATTCTCCATAAAAATCGATTTGTTAATGATCGGATAGTCTTTAAGTTCCTGTTTTCTATGCGCATAATCCTCATAGAAAGGCGACTGTTTCAAGGTTTCCTGCATTCGACTCCATCTCTTTGCCTGAAGTTTTTCCAGGTCCGATCTGTACAGCCTGCGGTTATAACGCAAGCCCATTAGGTTCGATATGATCTTTGTTTTAAAGGACATCCATGTTTATTTCGTTGGAAACCAAAGTGTCTGTCGTTTCCGAGCAATGTGTTGGTACTATTGTCGCATTCGGGTTTGCCTTGTGGTAATTGTGAACCGTA
The DNA here is from genome assembly GCA_034111925.1 of Crocinitomicaceae bacterium. Taxonomy (GTDB): domain Bacteria; phylum Bacteroidota; class Bacteroidia; order Flavobacteriales_D; family Crocinitomicaceae; genus UBA4466. Next base: position 18,080 of record JAWUWJ010000068.1, on the reverse strand, counting down.
TTCAAGCTCTTTTTAAAGTCGGACCAAGAATGGAAGAACAGCTTAACAATTGGGTTTGGTAGGGTCAAGTCTTCGTATGATTTCTTGAGCCAACACGCATCGGCAATTAGAAAATAAGGCTTCGTGGCTGTTTCTAACAAAAGCCCAACTTGTCCTGCAGCGTGTCCTGGCAAAGGAACAACCATCAATGATTCGTCACCGAAAAGATCGTATTTCGTTCCTAGAATGTCGTCTGGAATCAGTGTGCAGATGTCTTCTATAACTTGAGTGCGCCTCTCTAAGTCTTCCGGATGAAGATCTTTCAAGATTCCTTTTGAGAATGCTATGAACTTGGAGATTTTCAAGGTTTGAGTCAAAGCGGCTCTCGATGCATAGAACGTTGCTTCTGGGAAATCGAGCATTCCTGCAACGTGATCTGCGTGAAAGTGAGTTATAATAACGTGTTTGATGTCTTTCGCCGAGATGTTGTGTCGTTCCAGTTGGGCTTTAACTTCGTTCTCAGGGTTGATCACGACTTTCGTCATCATTGCGTAGACCTTATTCGGAAAACGCTTTGTAGCATTAAAAAAACGTTCTGTATATCCCGTATCGTAAAGAATCCAACCTTTTTCAGGGTGCTCAATCAGTCCCCAAAGTGCTTGAAATGCAATTTTTTGCTTTCTTCCACCTTGAATTGCGTCATTCTCCTTTGCGAAGCAATGTCCAGCATAATTGAGATATAGTTTAACTTTTTTCATTTTCCTTGTACCAGTTTACAAATTCTTCAATCGCTTCTTCTGTGCTTACTTTTGGTTCGTAGCCTAAATGTATTTTGGCTTCCGAAATATCCATTGTGAGCGACTTTGCCAAGGTTCCAACTCCATACTTAGTCAGAGCAGGCTCTTTCATATTTGTTGCTTTTGATTTCAATTCCATCAATTGAGCTATGAATTTTACAACGCCAAATGGAACTTTCTTCGTTGGCGGTTCTCTGTCTAGTTTTCGCAGTACATCTGCTATAGAATCCCAAAGTTTAACAGGAGCACCATTCGTAATATTATAAACTTTGTTTATTGCTTTTTCATTGGCATTTAGTGAGAGCCAGATGGCGTCTGCCACATTTGCCACCGATGTTAAATCTGCCGTATTTTCTCCGTTGCCTATAATCTTCAACCGTCCTTCATCGTAGGCTCGAATCAAACGCGGCATAATGACTGTGTCGCCTCGGCCTGTTAACGCTCTTGGTCTTAGTATTACATGTGGAATCCCAGAACCTTGGAGCGTGATTTCGGCTGTTCTTTTTGTTTCGGCATATGCATTGATGAACTTCTTTGGCAGTGGATCAGATTCCTTAATGTTGTATTTGTCTTTTATCTCGAAGTACATACTGGGCGTGGAAACGAATACATATTTCTTTATCGAATGCTTCTTGGCCGATGCAATTAAATTCTGCTGTGTCTTAACGTTTGCAGCAACAAATTCTTCTCGTTTTCCCCAAGGCGAGGATAGGGCAGCGGCGTGGATAATATGATCGACGTCTTTTACAATACTCTCAACAAATAGACTGTCCTCTAAATCACCAAGGCGGTATTCTACCTTTGGATGGTCCACTTTATGGGAATCTTTTAAGGTTCTCCCTGTCGCAATAATCATTTGGATTTCTGATTGCTGTATTAGCTTTTCGAGTGTTCGAAAGCCTAAGAATCCAGTCGCTCCAGTTAGTAAAATTCTCATTTATCAGGCCCAATTTAATGTGGTTCGCTCAAAGGTACGAAGTATCAATAGCTTCTGATTAATGATTTGCGAAACAATGGATGTTTGATTTGCGATTTACACAAGTGGGGGTGCGTTTCAGAAACGTATTGTTTATAAATCGGAGCTATCAAGAGCGAATCTCACTTTTTAATCACTGACAATCAATATTATAAGGTTTATTGGGTAAGGGCCTAATTCGTTTTTAACACCTTAACCTTTGCGTATTTCTTGCCCGAAATTAATTCAATTATGTAATATCCAGCAGAACCATCTAAAGCTATTTCTAACTTTTCAGTTTCATTGAAACGAGTCTCCTGAACTATTTCCCCAGACATATTTAGCACACGAACATCAACGTTTTCAATGAGTTCTCCAAATGAGATGGAGACATTTTTATTCGTAGGGTTTGGGGAAATCTGAAGCGCCATTCCAAAATCATTTTCCATTATACCAACATTGGAAATGATAAAGCAGGCAGAAGTATCAATACATCCAGGTTCTGATATTTGAACGGCATATTGACCATTTATAGTCGCGACGAAGTTTTGATTTGTAGCTCCAACCACTGGATCGTAATTGTTGTTACAATCCAACCACTGATAATCAGCATTAGAAATTAAAGCCTCCAATGTTATGTCATTCGTCTGATTAACGCTAACATCGACAGTATTGATCGTTAAATCTAGATCGATAATAGAGTCACAGCCCGCACTATTGGGAATTGTAATAGAATATAGTCCACTTGCTGTAAGTGATTGTCCATCTGGTGCGCTGTACGAATTACATGCGGTTATCGTCATGGATTCAAAACTATTGCCATTGATGGTTAAATCGATATTTATCAAAGAGTCACACCCATACAGATTGGTAAGGTATGCAGAGTATAGTCCGGAGCTTGAATAAATTTGTCCATCTGGCGCGGTATAATCATCGCATTGAGAAATAACCAAGCTAGAACTATTCGGTTGACAGGGTAACTTCGCTCGATAAATCTGGCCTCCGTCACCGGTTGCATAGGCATAGTTATCATGAATGGTTAAATCTGTCATATTTGGCATTTGTGGGAGCGGATTTACAATAATATCCCATGTGATTCCGCCGTCAAGCGTTTTGCTTAAAAATCCAAATTTGTGCAATGCATAACCAGAATCTACTGCGGCAGGGGCGGGGAACTCAATAGAGTGCTGATTTCCTGTAACTGGGCTCCATGAAGTTCCTGAATCAATAGATTTTTGAACACCACCTGTACTGTTTACGGTATATCCAACAAGAGGAGTTGGAAATTCTAAGGCAAGAGGATTACCAAAGCCTGTTAACACCACTGTCCAGGTTAGGCCGCCATCAATGGTTTTAATAATAGTACCATTTTCAATCGTCGCACATCCCGTTAGGTTGTCTGAAAAATAAATATCTGAAATTTCAGTTCCAAAACTTACAGGATAAACATTTGTCCAGGTTGAACCGCCGTTAGTCGTCTTGTACAACCCATCACCAAAGCTGCCCAAAAATCCGAAGCTGGAATTAAGAAAAAATATTGAAGTGTGTGTGCCAGGTCTGTAATTCCATGTCCAACTAATTCCACCATCAATTGTTGATCTATAGCCTCCTGCGCCAGAAGCGTAACCGTTTAAAGAATTGTAAAAACAGATATCATTGAATGAACCATTTATAAAAGGAATCCAAACTCTTCCATAATCTTCAGTTCTCATTAAAGAGCCACCAGGATTACCGCCACCTAGAGAACTAGCCGCATGACCAACACCTTGTTGATTAAAATAAATACGCTGAACTGTGCCACCATTCACCCCATCAAATCTAAAGCTCCATGTGAGCCCGTTATCTAGAGATTCAAGAATGAAACCATCGCCATGACAATAAATCGTAGTTTGATTTACACGAACAAAATTATATAAGTCTCTTGTTGTAATTGTAGGTGTTGTTGAAAAAGAAGCACCAGCATCAGTTGATTGAATAATTTCTCCATTCCATCCGCAAGCTAAAACAGTCGTAGCATCTAGAAATCTTATTCCTGTTAAGCGTTGCGTTGTTCCCCAAGCAATTGCGCTCCATGTTGCTCCTCCGTCAATTGTTCGTCGGACTTCTCCAGTAAGACCAACTGTTATTCCTATGTCACCATTAAAATCAAATGAGTAAATAGGATTTGAGGCGCCGGGATCGATGGTTGTCCATGTTACACCCGAATCAATCGTTTTTAATAAAATCTGAGAATCAGTCAGAAGGTAGAAAGTTGACGAAGAAACAAAGCGCATTGAATTAATGAGTGTTGATATTCCTGTTGGGACAATTGACCATGTATTTCCAGCATCAACGGTTCTTAGGAGAGTGCCATTGGTTCCAGACACGTATCCCGTATCAACTGACCTGAAATGAACACCTGAATAATATTCTGCAGATGTATAAACCTCTGTCCATGTTGCATTTCCATCGGTTGTTTTATAAATTTCTTGAGACGATGTAATGTAGCCAACATTTACACTCGTGAAATGAATCCCACCCACAGCACTGCTGTATTGCACAGGAAAGTTCGCTATCGTTTCTTGATTTCTGGCCCAAGTCTCGCCTGAGTTTTTCGTCTGCATTAAGTTTCGACTGGTGCCACCAAGATAGGTTATAGAGTCGTTGAGATTAAATCCACAAGTGACATCATGATGTTTAGATAATGGTGTCAAATGCTCCCAAGTTTGAGCAGAAAGCTGTCCAACAAAAAAGAGTGCGCAGACAAAGGTGAATAATTTCATTGTGAATGATTTTTTTTAGGCTGAATCTAATTTCTTTAGAGCAGTCGTATTTTTCTCAAGCTAAAGATAGATGTTTTGTTCGAAATCCTTTTTTAGTTATAAACGGTAGTAAATAAAAATGGGGGACTAGTTTTTATTAAGATCTTTTTTAACGGATCTTTAGTCAAGAGCTAGTGCGTCTCGTGAAGATTGAGAGCTGAACGAGAAGTTCGAATAGCTCAAAGGAGGGTTTCGTTCGAAGCCCTCTTCAAATTAGATTTAGTTTAAACAAAAAAGGACCCTAGTTTTCACTATGATCCTTTTAAATACTGTGGAGTAGGCGCAAAAAATGTCGAACCAGTATGGTGAGTTAATTGATGCCCTGTAACACCAATCATGAGTTAGTAATCATCAATGCAGTTATTGAATAAATCACAGAAATAAGAAGATGAAATTCCTGTTTTATGTCGCCTACAACAATAACGCGTCGTTCATGACAATTTTCTGGAGTCAACGGTCAATTGAACTATTTTTGATTTTTAACAAAAGAATTGAACTATGAAAAGAAAATTACTATTGCTTACTGGGGCTTTCCTATTAATTGGGAACTCCTTAAATGCGCAGTGTACCCAAGCCATTCCATATACAACGGATTACACAACCTTCCTTCCTAGTTGCTGGGAAGAAGCTGACAATGGAAACCTTATGACCGGCCCAACTGGCTCGGGTATAGGTTCTTGGAGTTCTGACGCAGTAAGTGCTGCTAGGATTAACCTTTATACAGTAGGCTTTAGTGACTGGCTGTTGAGCCCCGTTTTTGATCTTTCTGGTCCTGGCCCTAGCACTGAACTTTCTATTGAGTTTTCAGCCTACGATTTTGGTGGCTCTCCGGGTACTTTTAACGGTATGGGATCCGATGATTCAGTTCAAGTAGCTATTTCAACAGATGGTGGAGCAACGTGGAGTGAGATCTATTCTTTCAATAGTAGCAACCAGCTTCCAGCAGCTATAACTTCTATAGATATCGATCTAAGTTCATATACAGGAACCAACAATAGATTTGGAATTCGTGGAACTGATGGACTTGTTAATGATGCACAAGATTACTGGGTTAATGTGCACTCATTCACTATTGATTATAATTGCCCGCTAATTTCGGCAGGAATTACTTCTCAAAACGTTAGTTGTAATGGCGCTTTTGATGGTATGGCAACAGCTATGCCTACCGGAGGCCTAGCACCTTATACATTCTTATGGTCTAATGGTCAAACAACTGCATCAGCTTCAAGCCTGGTTCCAAGTACTTATACTATTTTCATAACAGATGACAATGGTTGCACTATAGATTCGACGATTACCATAACAGAACCAACAATTCTAAATGCCGGTTCAACTTTAAATTGGAATAATTTCTGTTTCGGAGATGCTTCAGGGTCAGCAACGATAGGTGCTTCTGGCGGTACCGCCCCATACAGCTATTCTTGGCCAAATGGAGATGTAACTGCTACATCCACAACTTTGACCGCTGATGTACATTCAGTAAATATTCTTGATGCTAACAATTGTGCAACATCTGTTGATGTTACAATTACAGAACCTGATTCTCTTGAGGCTAGCGCAGCCTTGGATTCAGATGTGTCTTGCTTTGGATTAAACGATGGAGGTGCAATTGCTTCAGCAGCTGGAGGAACACCACCATATACCTTCTTATGGAGTAATGCAGAAATAACGGCTTCAATAGTTGATCTTGTTGCTGGCACATATACTGTAACAATTACAGATGGAAATGGGTGTGTTGGTACCGATATGCAAGTAGTTAATGAGCCTACCGCAATTGCCTTGAGTTCTATCGTAACGAATGATGATGGAACAGGTAACGGAGAAATTGATTTAACGGTTTCTGGAGGAACTCCAGCCTACACTTTTAGCTGGGATAATTTGGAAACTTCTGAAGATTTGATGAATCTTGATGATGCAAATTATTCGGTTGTAGTAACTGATGCGAATGGATGTGTTAACTCTATAAGTATTGATGTGCTTTCTTCAGTTGGACTGTCTGAAAATGATGCGTTGATATTTAAAGCATACCCAAATCCAACTTCAGGATTAGCTACAATTGAATTGAAGACTTCAGAAGAAACTTCAATTGTTATTTATAGTCAAGATGGTAAGAAGATGTCCGAAACAAATTTCACTGGAATTAATTTCAACGTCGAGCTTCCTAAAGAAGTAGGAATGTACTTTTTACATATTCGTCAAAACGACAGATTGCAAGTTATTCGATTAATTAAAGAATAAACCTAGACAATAAATGATCGCCTGTTAATACGAGCTCATTTATTTACACTGATAAAAGAACACTTAGGATCACTCTTAAGTGTTCTTTTTGTTTTGGGGTATGGTTTATCAATAGGTATATTCTGTTTGATCTAATTTTCTAAGATCCTTTTAAATACTGCGGAGTCAAGAGTGAGCTTACTAGTGAAGATTGAGAGCTGAACGAGAAGTTCGAATAGCTTGGGGAAGGTTTCATTCGAAGGTCTGTCAAACACGAAATGTTATAAAACAACAAAGCCTCAATGTTATTGGGAACATTAAGGCTTCTAAAAAAGTGGAGTCGGAGGGTTTCGAACCCTCGTCCAAACGACGAATAATCAAGCTTTCTACATGTTTATTCTTTAATTAATTTTCGATTTAACCTCGGATAAAGACACCCAATAATTAAACTTATCTTCTGAGTTTCACATTAGCTTAGAAGTATCACTAACACTATCCTGAAATGATTGGTCCCTCTAGTTCCTACTATTAACAGGCGGAAAGGTAGGAGAGGGAACTTGTCTGTGTACTATTATTCCACGAGATTAAGCTTAATTTAACTGAGTCAAATTAGGCAGCAAGTCTGTATGACGTGTTGTCAATTATAGTTTGTGACTAATTTTTAACGAGACGCACCACATTGCTCGACATGCTTACACCTAACAACGCTATCGCTGTCAAATCCAATACGACCCCAAAGAACTGGTACAAAGTTAATGATTAAAATATCGATTCAAGCCAGATGTACTTCGAAAAATCGAATAATTTAAAAGCCGGTAAATCGAGTTGTGATCTTCAACGTTGAATGGCGCGAATTCAATGCCCTTGTTATCGCGCCATTTCAACGTACAGGAAGTGATACTCAATACAATCAAGTATCGAAGGTATAATGAAAATTGTTTGGAATGGTTACACTCTAAAATGATTTTATTTGATTAAGAGTACAATCAATGAAACGAAAAACGGGAGAACCTGATGATTCTCCCGTTTAGATATTTTGAATAAAATTATTTTCTGATAATCAGAACCAACATAAAGAATTCTAGAATTCTTCTTCTTCCTCTTCGTCGTCCCAGCCATCTTTTTGGCTTTTCTTGAATTCCAATTCCCAATCGTCGTCATCGTCAAATTCAACGCGAGTGTTCTTTCCACTTTTCTTGTAGGCAGACATCTTGTTTTCACGAGCGTCAGGGCGATCAGAACCACCACCGCCACCACCAGGCTTTTTCTTTCCACCACCTTTACCGCGTTTAGTTGGCTTAGGCGAATCAGAAGACGATGAATCATCGCCGTCATTTGCAAAAGGTGAATCACTTTTAGCTGCAGGAGGAGTAAAGCTCGGTTTAGAATCAGATCTTGCCGGGCGATCACCTGAGGATCTTGGAGCAGGTTTTCCGCTGCTTCTGTCCTCGGCTATTTTAACAACAATTTCTCTTCCGTTGATTGTATGACCGTCCAGTCCTTTAACTGCGGCGTCTGTCTCTTCATCGTTAGACATTTCTACAAAAGCAAAGCCACGTGGCTTTCCTGTTTCACGATCCTTAGCAATGTGTGCTTTGGATACTGTTCCATATTCTTCAAAAAGAGACGTAAGTTCCTCATCTGAAACTGCGAAATCTAATTTGGCTACAAAGATACTAGGCATATTATTTTAACGGTAAAGGGTTTGTTATATGTTATTAAATGTTAATTCCTTATCCCAAAAATAATAAAGAATCTTATTCCGAACAAATAAGATTCTTTAAATAATTGATATGAATACTATTTTTTAAGTAAATCTCTAATTTCAACAAGCAAATCTTGATCTACTGTTGGCTTTGGAGCCTCCGCTGGAGCAGCAACTTCTTTTTTCTTTGTTGCATTGATCGATTTCACAACCATGAATACAGAGAATGCAATGAATATGAAGCTGATAACTGCTTGAATAAACAAACCATACATGATATCTACACCATTTATCTCCATTGACAAAGAAACGAAGCTTTCACCAATGAATGATCCAATGATCGGCATAATGATAGCTGCTACAAACACTTTAATAATTGCACCGAATGCTGTTCCTAGTACTACGGCAACAGCTAGGTCAACAATATTTCCGCGCATTGCGAAATCTTTAAATTCTTTTAACATTTTTTGTTAGATTTAATTAGTAATAATAGCCGAAATTAACAATGAATATGACAACAACCTCAAATTAGTACAAAACATTATCCACACTTGAATATTGAAATGTCTAAATCTCAAATGGTTGTCGGTTTAAAAGAGAACGGCTTAATGTAACCTCATCCGCATATTGAAGCTCTGAACCTACAGCCACTCCGCGAGACAACGTTGAAACTTCAATGTTGAAATCTCTTAGTTTCTTGTAAATGAAGAAGTTTGTTGTGTCGCCTTCCATTGTTGCACTTAAGGCAAAAATGACTTCATTGACATCACCATTCGTAATTCGATTAACGAGAGAAGTAATATTTAAATCAGAAGGGCCAACGCCATCCATTGGTGAAATTATCCCGCCAAGAACATGATATACGCCTTTGTAAGATTCCGTCGATTCAATGGCTAAAACGTCGCGGATATCTTCAACAACACAAATAAGTGATTGGTCACGGCGTCCATTACAACAAATCTCACATGTTTCCTCATCAGAGATGTTGCCACAAATGATACAGTTTTTAACGTGTTCCTTCATCTGTATGAAGGCTTCAGAAAAGTCGGTTACTTCTTCGGCACTACGGTTCATTAAATTTAGAACCAACCGCAAGGCGGTTCTTCGTCCAACACCTGGCAATGAAGCAATCTGGTCAACTGCGTTTTCAATATGTTTTGAAGGAATTTTCACAGGCCAAAGATAATTCTTAATTCACAATCTTTGCCTCATTAAACCATTTTTATAATTCCTCATTTGCAGAGAAGTCGTACTTTTACAATCCTGAATTAGAAATGGAGAAGAGCAAGCTAAATATCAAGAATAAAAAAGCACGTTTTGAGTATCACTTACTCGACAAATTTGTTGCGGGAATGCGGCTCGCCGGTACCGAAGTGAAAAGTATTCGTGACAACAAAGCTAGTATTGCTGAAGCTTACTGCGTATTTGAGTCCAATGAAGTTTGGATTCGAAACATGTACATTGGAGCCTACGAGAATAGCTCTTTTCGCTTTCATAAGCCAAGGGGAGACCGTAAACTTTTACTGAACAGAAAAGAAATTGATAAGATTGAGAAATTTTTAAAGGTGAAGGGAAATACAATCGTTCCTGTTAAAATGTTTCTTTCTGATAAAGGCTGGGTAAAGATTGAGATAGCCACAGCTCAGGGTAAAAAGCTGCACGATAAGCGTCAAGACCTTAAGGAAAAGGCTGATAAGCGAGATGTCGATAGAGTTCTGAAGGGAATTAAATAGCCTGCGTGAATCGAGTTCGATAAAATCACTATCGAATTGTATCCATACTTTTAATCAATTTTTGGTCTTTTTTAATCCTAAATATTGCAAAGACAATACAAAGTATTGCAATAATCGGTAGGTATATAGCAAGTCCATTTTGAACATTCCAAGAAGAGCTCTCACCATTGGTCATTTCTGCAAATTGATCGAGTAGAACAGTCAACCCGAAGCGTGATCCAATTATAAGTCCAGCTACATATAGAAAAAGAAGGACAGAGGTTATAATTGAGACGTTAATCTGTCGTTTTGGTTTTTTAAATAAAAATGCTATCCAAAATACAATTCCAGCAACTATAATATTCCAGAGCATTCCAAGAGTGAAAAGGATTCCGAGTTTAGATTCATTGATCTTTTTGTCAATGCGCTCATTTAATTCCTCTACATCTTTCTCAAGATCCTCTTTGTCTTGGTTGGTTAATTCAGAGTCGGGTTTACTGTCAACGACAAAGTTGACTCCAGTTAATTGCGCCTCAAATTTTATTTCCATTGGAATTGCCTCTTTGGCTCGTTCAGGAAGATTAGGTGTGTAAATGGCAAAAGGAGTAAGGTACATCAACAGTATGCAAATAAACGCGATACCAAAAAAGATAGTTTGAAGTCTTTGAATCATATCCCAAATGTATGGATTTTTGGCATTTAAAGAAAACCAAATGTGAGCAAGTGTGCCCATCTGTTCCCCGAAATTAAATAGATCAAAATCAAAGAGTTTATAGCGTAATAGCTGAAATGATACAAAACCGTGAAGCCAATTGTCTTTCGTTTGTAAAACATCGTGAAGGCTGGAACAAGAAACAAAGGAAGAAGTAACCAAGCAACTATGAAGATGTTGAAATTGACATTGTAATACGTATTGGACAGCTTTCCTTTTGAAATAATCCGTATTGGATTGTGAAAAAACCAACTGGATTCAATGAACACCGTCTGATTCTTTCCGTATAAATCGTATGTTATGCGCTCGACCCAATAGATTTTATCACTTTCTGTTTTGATCAGGCTAATCGCTTCTCCATTCAATCCACGTGCATAGTTTACGCTATATCCTGATACTCTATCTTCTTTGTAATGGTGCGGTAAATAATAATCGCATAAAATCATCAAAGATAAAATGGCTCCTAGAATTGCCGAAACACGAATTGTCTTCCATTTCACACCCTTCGTCATCATTTGGTAATAGCGCTCATTTTCAAGGAATTCCTTTTGTTTCTGCTGTTCATAGCGAATTTGACCTTCTCTTGCACGCTGCTCTTTCTTGAATTGATCTTCAGCTTCCTTTTGTTTAGGATTACTCTGTACTGGCCTTCTTCCTCTAACAGCGGGCAAGGGCTTTTTGTCCATCAGAATTTCATAAGCGTCCTTGAGTAGGATAAACTTTCCCTCCGCGCCTGGAGAATCATTTCGATCAGGGTGATATTGCATAACAAGCTTCCGATACTTCTTACGAATTTCGATTTGTGATGCGCCATTTGGCAAGCCAAGAATTTTATAGTACTTGCTTTTTGGCATCTGAAATGACCTTTATAGTTTCTAATTTATTGATTTTGTTGCTTTCAGTTCTGCAAAACGTTTCAAAGAAATACACTTCTTTGGGAATTCGATAGGGTTCAAGTAAATTCGTGAATGTTGATTTAGAAAATACATTCGTTTCTTTTGATTCAATGCACAATACAACTTTGTTTCCAAGTTTTGAATCTTCCAGTCCAATTATGAAAAAGGGTGAGATGATCGTTCTTGAAAGTGTTTGTTCAATTTCTTCAGGATGAATTTTTATTCCGCCACTATTAATCACAAAGTCTTGTCTGCCTTTCCAGATAAAGGAAGTAGGAGAAGTGAGTTCGACGATATCCGTTGTTTTTAAATCAGAAACACCCAGCTCTGGCGCTTGGATTACGAGACATTCATTCTGAAGGTTAAAGTGAACACCAGGTAAGGCGCTGAATTCGTTTTCTCTTTTTGATAAATTCCGCATCGCTATGTGAGAAATTGTCTCTGTCATTCCAAAAGTATGGTGCACTTCACAAGAGAGTTCTGTAATTCTATCATTTAATCCATTTGAAACCGATCCGCCGCCAACGATGATCGATTTGATCTTTTGTAGCGTAGAAAGTTCCGAATTAATTGAGTTTTCCAATTGCAAAGGGACCATTGCTGTAAAGTCAAATCCTGTATTGATTCCTTTCAAAGGGTTCCCCGAAATGTCGGTTACTGTTAAATCCATTCCAATGACAATGCATCTAACAATCATCATTTTTCCTGCAATTGTTTTGGGTGATAAGCAGAGTAGAGCAGTGTCATTTTCTTTCAGTCCTAAATGATCACGCGTCATTTTTGCTGAAGTCGTCATGTGTTTTTTAGAGAGTTGGATCTCTTTGGGAATCCCAGTTGAGCCCGATGTTCTTACAGTCATGTATTCGGTGTCAGAATACCATTCATCTATGAATTGGTTTACTTCATCAATTGTATTTTGGTTTTCTGTAAAGAAATTAACTCGCATATTCTCTTTTGGAATGGAATTTGATTCAAAGGTAACAACTTTGAAATACAAGATTAAGTGAAAACCACCCTTGTGAAAGTGTAAGTATATACTTAAATTAACGTTCTAATACGAAACCGAGATGTCTTGGTTTGTGTTTAGATTGAAAATTAGAAAAGATGAAAAAAATAATTGGATTTATCGGAGTTGGAGCTATTGCAGTCTTTGCAATGAGTTCTACATGTTCAACAGAAGGAAGCACTGCTCCAGATGTTGATAGTACGAAAGCGGCATCAAATGAGGTTTCAATAGAAGCAGCAGCCGTTCCTGGTGGAGCTGGAATTGCTTTTAAGTCAATGACATTGGTGAAAGCACAGAAAGAAGCAATGAAAGCAGGAAAATTGATTTTCATTGATGCTTATACTGATTGGTGCGGACCTTGTAAAAGAATGGCAGCAACGGCGTTCAAAGATCCTGCGGTAGCAGAATTGTTCAACGCAAATTTCATTAATTTGAAAATCGAAATGGAGAAAAACCCAGAAGGACCAGGAGTTGCAAGAAAATATGGCGTTAAAGCTTATCCAACATTAATTATCATTGATGGAACTGGAAAGGTTGTTAAACAAACAATTGGAATGAAGTCAAAGGATCAATTGATTGCATTGGCGAACTCAGTTCTTTAAGAGGTATTAAAATTTAAAGCATCGCCTTGTTTGGTTTATCCGAGCAAGGCGATTTTTTTTACTTAAGATTCTTTAGAAACTCTTTTCCACATTTCAATCCGTAATTGTAGTCTGTAGTGATAGCCTCAACAGAATTTGAATAGGTTCCAGCTCTTAATGGCGATTCTGGTGAGATTTGCGATATTGTCAACCCTTTTGGAGGGTTATTGATAAAATCAATAGCGTCATTGTACCTCCTGTGATTGGATTCAAAAACATCTTTAATTTTTGGATCATTGCGATTGTAGAGAGACGCAAGATAATCGGGCCAAGATTGCGTGAACTTCATGTCTTTTGGAGCCGTACGAATTATGGTAATGTCTCGTGCGCCAAGTTCATGAGCCCATTTCGCTGGTAACGGATCGCCCCAGCCACCATCAAAGTAATTGACACCATCGATTTCATGTTGCCCTTTCGTTACAAAAGGCAATGTACATGAAGCGATTACGACATCCATCCAATTGTCTTTTGTCGGATGGTAATAATTAGGCGTTCCATTTGATCGATTTGTCATCACGATCCCCAATTGCTTATTCTCAGAATTAGAAAGCGCTCTGTTAAGATCAAATGGAACCAATTCATCGGCAACTTTATGAAAGTAATCAATGTTCATCATTCCTTTGGCACTCATTAATCCAGAGTAGCTGATAAAGTTTTTATCTACTGCTAGTAACCGCATTGCATCGAAGCATTTCTCTTGTTGTTCGCTAAGAAAGTAGGAGAGGGCAATAGCGCCTCCAGATATCCCGACATAAATATCGAAATCATTATAACTTTCTTTTTGAAACGCGTCTAGAACTCCAGTACTAAAACCTGTTCTGAATCCGCCGCCTTGGATGATGAGTGTTTTTTTTCTTTTCATTGATAAAATTGCTATGCAAACTTAGTAAATCAAATTTCATTCCTAAATCGAAAATTGAACTATTAAAAGGGCAGCTTTATCAATTGTCACTAATGAATTCAATCGTCTAAAATTTACTGTCTTACCTTTCCAAAAACTCATTCCCCATTCTAAGCCCCATCGCATGATCATGCATTAATTCTTCTGTCGATTTAGCCAAAGGCCCAGAGGCCAATTTTGTAGGCGCAATTTGATGAATTATTAAATCCTCAGGCGGATTATTAATGAACTCTAGAGTTTCATTATACCGTTCATGATTTGTATTGAATACTTTGCGCAACACATCATTTTTTCGATTGCCAAAAGCTGCTAACTTATTAAGTATGGATTTAGATTGTAATTCATCAATGGGCTTTGTCCGTACTACTGTAATTTCTTTGGCCCCGTTTTCATAGGCCCATTTTGCTGGGATAGCATCGCTCCAGCCCCCATCAAAATATTCATCTCCTTCAAATAGATGCGTGCCCTTTGTTACAACGGGAAGTGTACAAGACGCAATAGATGAACTGATCCAATTCTCGCGATTGGGATGGAAATAGTACGGTTCTCCTGTTTTACGGTGCGTCATTACAAATATTAATTCCTTATCGATGGTGTTCTTTAAGGCAAGGTCAAAATCAAATGGAACGATCTTCGAAGAAACTTCATGAAAGTAATCAATATCCATAATCCCTCTTTTGTTGAATACTCGGGTCATTTTAATGAAGTGACTGTCGTTAACAAGATGACATAGCGCATCAATGTAATCATGACGTTGCTCACTCAGAAAGTAAGATACTGCTACAGTTCCTCCTGAAACTCCAATGTATCCATCAAAGTCTCGATGATTGTTGTCGTGAAAGGCGTCCATAACACCGGCGGTGAAACCAGTGCGGAATCCACCACCTTCGAGAATAAGAATCTTTTTTCCTTTCATTGTTTGAATTGCTATGCAAACTTAGTAATTCAAATTTCATTCGTAAATTCTCTAGCACAAAAAAAAGCCCCCTCGGTTGAACCGAGGAGACTTTCGTATTTTAAGGAATTAGAAAATTACTTTCCTCCGTCCATTTTTTCTTTTAACGCTGCTAAAGCATCTAAATCACCAAGAGTTGATTTCTCAGTATTTTGATTTACTTTAGAAACAGCACCAGAGTTATTACCTCCACCACCTTTGCTAGCACTACCTTTTCCTTTTGGAGCTGGTCTGCTATCATCACCTTCTTCGAAAGTTCTAGTGTGAGAAACAACGATCTTACGTGCATCTTTATTGAATTCAATAACTACGAAATCCAAAGTCTCTTCAATCTTCGCATTCGAACCATCTTCTTTTCTCATGTGACGAGCAGGACAGATTCCTTCAAGTCCGTAAGGCAATGATACGATTCCAGATTTATCTTTGTTTTCGATAATCGTTCCTGAGTGTGTAGATCCTTCAACGAAAGTTGATTGGAATACATCCCATGGGTTCTCTTCAAGTTGTTTATGACCTAAAGAAATACGACGACTTTCTCTATCGATTTCCAATACAACAACATCCATCATGTCATCAACTTTACAGAATTCAGATGGGTGCTTGATTTTCTTTTGCCAAGAAAGGTCAGAAATGTGGATTAATCCATCAACTCCTTCTTCTAACTCAACAAACACACCGAAGTTAGTGAAGTTACGAACTTTCGCATTGTGCTTAGTTTGTACTGCATATTTTCCTTCGATTGCTTCCCATGGATCCGGCATTAATTGCTTGATACCAAGAGACATTTTTCTTTCTTCTCTATCTAAAGTAAGAACTACTGCTTCAACCTCATCTCCTACATTCAAGAAATCTTGTGCAGAACGTAAGTGTTGAGACCAGCTCATTTCAGAAACGTGGATAAGACCTTCAACTCCAGCAGCAATCTCAACGAATGCACCGTAATCAGCCATAACAACTACTTTTCCTTTTACTTTATCTCCAACGTTCATCTCAGCATCTAGAGCATCCCAAGGATGTGATTCCAATTGCTTCAATCCAAGTGCAATTCTTTTCTTCTCATCATCGAAGTCAAGAATTACAACGTTAATTTTTTGATCTAATTCAACAATTTCCTCTGGGTGGTTCACACGACCCCAAGATAAATCTGTAATGTGAACAAGTCCATCAACACCTCCAAGGTCAATAAATACCCCGTATGAAGTGATGTTCTTAACTGTTCCTTCCAATACTTGACCTTTCTCAAGACCAGAAATAATAAGTTTCTTTTGTTCTTCAAGCTCTGCTTCGATAAGTGCTTTGTGAGAAACAACAACATTTTTAAATTCTTGGTTGATTTTAACAACTTTGAATTCCATGTTCTTTCCAACGTACATATCGTAATCACGAATAGGCTTAACGTCAATTTGAGAACCAGGTAAGAATGCTTCAAGACCAAATACGTCTACGATCAATCCTCCTTTTGTTCTACACTTAACAAATCCAGTAATGATTTCTCCTGTTGCCAGAACTTCATTTACTTTCTTCCAAGCGCTGTGTACACGTGCAATTCTGTGAGAAATCACCAATTGTCCGTACTTGTCTTCTTGTGTTTCAACAAAGATGTCTACTGTGTCTCCAGCTTTTAATTCTGGATTGTAACGGAATTCGCTCGTTGGAATAATACCTTCAGATTTAGATCCGATATTAATAACAACTTCTTTTTTGTTTAAAGAAACAACTGTTCCTTCAATCACTTCTCTTTCCGCTACTGAATTAAGAGTTCCTTCGTATCGACCGGATAATTCCGTTCTTTCCTCTTGTGAATAACCGTCTAATGCTAATGCATCCCAGTCAAAATCAGGATCTCCCTGAGTTACTTTTTCTATTGCCATGGTGGCTGTAATAATTGTATTTCGAGTAACCTATTTAATCTCGAAAGAATTAATAATGCCGCGGTCTAAATAGGTTTGCGACAGTTTTTATCCTGATTACACTATGCATTCAGGAGCGCAAAGATATGGAAAATATTTGATTATTAAAATCTATTGCAAAAGAAACCCTGACATCCAAAAAGGAGTGTCAGGGTTTTAATATTTAATGCGAACCTATTGTCCTACAGTGCGTCTATGCGTGCTTGAACTTCGGCAGCTTTAGCGTCATCTCCTTGCTTACTGTGTGCTTTCTTAAGGATTTTCAAAACGTCACCGTTGTCTTTGTCACCAGCTAACTCTAAGTATTTTCCCAGTGCTTCAATTGCACCGTTCATCTTTTCGCTCGCTTTTGCCTTCAAATCATCTTCTTTAGGATCATTCATCCCTAGCAAACCAACTTCCTTTTTCAATTCGAAAGCCCAGTTAACTAAATGTGCTCCTAACTGATAATGCGCTAAAGTGTACGAAGGATCAAGTTCAATTGATTTTCTAAGAGCGTCTTCTGCTTCTTGGTTTTTCTTTAGCTCTAAATAAATAGTACCATTTGCATAGTGCAACTTTGGATTTGTTGGATCATCAGCAATTGCGTCTTGCAATGCTTTTTCAGCGCCTTCAGTGTTTCCAGCTGCAATGTTTGCATTTACCAATCCCAAAAGAACTTCTTTGTCTGTAGGGAAATCTTTACGTGCTTTTGAAAGAATTGTAATTGCTTTGTCGTAATTCTTAGCTCTTAAATTAGCTCCTCCTGATAATTGAGCACCTTTCGCTCCTCTGTAGTTAACAGCCGCAAGTTGATCATACATTCTGATTGCTTCGTCAAGGTTGCTAGCGTTGTCATATCCAAGACCAGCATTGTAGATCATCATTGTATCTAAAACACCAATAGAGTTAGA
>JAWUWJ010000067.1:0-38728 GCA_034111925.1 Crocinitomicaceae bacterium | reverse complement strand
GATTACCGTTAAAGGATTCGCAAGTCCATTGGCAAAAACGAAATACAACGTAAACTTGACGAAGCGTAGAATCTCATCCTTGGTAAATTACATGAGGGAATACGACAATGGCGTTTTTGCAAATTATTTAGATGACACTGCCGAAAACGGCGGTAAAGTTGTCTTTGCAGAAGTCCCGTTTGGAGAATATACAGCAGATCAAGAAACGAGCGATAACCCAAACGACGTTCAAAATTCGGTATACTCAAGAGCCGCGGCCAAAGAGCGAAAAATCGAAATTCAAAGTGTTACTTATTTGGAAGACAGCACGGAGTTCGCGTTAACAACTGAAGAACCTGTTTTTGATTTAGGAGAAACCAAAAAAGGCGACATTTTAACGAGCGAATACACGGTAACCAATACATCGAGCGAACCAATTACAATCTCCGATGTTCGCACTCCATGCGAATGCACAAAGAGTGAGATTGAGAAGAAAACATTGCAGCCTGGTGAGTCCACTAAAGTGAAAATGGAAGTTGACACAACGAACTTACTTGGATTTACAGTTAAGTCTATATATTTGCAACTTCAAGGCTCTGAGGAAGAACTAAGATTGTACATTTCCACAGAGATTAAGAACTAAAGATTTGGGAGAAGAAAAACTAGCGGATTCAAGATTAAGGTTTATCGATGTAGCAAGAAGTTTTGCTATTATATTCATGCTTGAAGGGCATTTCATCACCTTGACTTACGAGGATTATAAAATTGTACACGAAGCAATTAAGGAAACTGGAACTTCAGGTAATTTCTTCATTGACTTTTGGCATGAATTGAGAAGTTATACGGCTCCCCTCTTCTTTACAATAACTGGACTTGTTCTCGGATATCTTCTGATGGGACATAAAGGGGAACCATTTTGGAAGCAAAAAAGGGTAAGTAAAGGATGGAAACGTGGACTCATGATAATTATCTGGGGTTACGTCTTGCAATTGAATCTTCGTTATTATTATAAAAGTGGAGAAATAGGTACGAATATCTACACTTTCCATGTTCTTCAGTGCATTGGAACAGGACTTTTGGTGCTCATTGCGCTGTATGGTATTCATCATATTTTCAAAAAAATAAAATTTTCTTTAATTCTTTTCATCGCGGGTGTTACCGTTTTTGCAATCTACCCGATTGTAAATTCATACGGAGATACTTCTATCCCAATAGGTGCTCCGCGGTTTATTCAATATATGATTCACAGCCCAGACTATGGTTCCGTCTTCCCGATATTCCCAAACATGGGATTCATTTTACTTGGAGCAAGCATTGGATCATTGATGAGAGAATATTCGAAATACATTAAAAAGATTTGGTTTCCATTGGCTTTTGTCGTTGGTTGTTTTTTAGTTATTCTAATAATTAGAGGTATCACCGTTGGCTTATCAAGTGCATTCAATCCTCATTATGAATTCATTGGAGGTCTTTGGCTCTATAAGCGTATGATGTACATCATTGTATTTATCGGAGTCTTGATGTATGCTGAACAGTTCATTAAGTTTAAAGGAAAGTTCTTTATTCAAATGGGGCAGAACACATTAAACATTTACATTGTGCATTGTATGTTACTCTATGGCAGCCTTTTTGGCTTCGGATTAAAAACAATTTTCAATAAGAATCCTGAACGTGGAGAACCGTTGAGTTTTGGTGAAGCGGCATTAGGAGCTTTATTATTCATTTTATTCTTTGGTATAATAACACATTTCAGAGTTCAAATAAAAAATGTTCTGCTCTACATTCCACGATTGGTTTTACCCAATTTGATGAAACCATAAGTAACTAGACACCAATTAAAAGCTCAGAATCGCTCGAATCAAATTATGTCCACAATCCCAACGCAAATACCGAAGGTAAGGCTGAAATTCATTGACATGGCACGCTCAATTGCGATCCTATTGATGTTGGAAGGACATTTTATTGATGAAACTCTTGTGATGGAGGTTAGAGATCCGAGTAATACAGCCTATTTTGCTTGGCAGTTCATGCGTCATTTTACAGCACCAATATTCCTAACAGTAACGGGATTGATTTTCACTTACCTGCTTCTAAAAAAGAGAGAAGAAGGCTTGCTTGAAAACAAACGAATTCGAAAAGGATTAAAACGTGTTGTAGAATTGATTTTCTGGGGGTTCCTCGTACAGTTCAATGCCTTTCATGTACTGGAATGTATTGCCTTTGGAATACTATCATTACTCGTGATTTACGCCATTTATAAACTGGTAAAAGTTATCCCACTTTGGATTTACTTCCTAGTTGCAGGCACAAGTATATTTGCATATTTCCCTGTTGTTGTTGAAATGCCTTATGGAATGAGCGGACCTGAACACGCGTGGTATTCCGTTATTGGTTATTTTTCCCCAGACGAACGGTACATCATTCATTTCCCAACTGTTCCTTTTGTTGCCTTCACAATGTTTGGTGCAATGATTGGCGCTTTGCTGCACGATTGCAATAGACACATAAAGAAATTCTATTTCCCAATGACATTTACGATTGTCGGAGCCTTGTTGTATTTCTTTTCGGCTGAAATCTTAGGCACAATGGACGTGATGCTTGAGTCAATCTTTGATGGTTCCGATTTTAGAATCGCTGGTCTTAGAAGGTTGTATGAAAAATTAGGAATGGTACTTATTGTGCTCAGTATTTTAATTTACATCGATAATGCTTGGGGTGAAAAAATAAAGGGCGATAATCTTTTCTTGAAAATTGGACAGAATACGTTGACAATCTATGTCGTCCATATGTTGCTCCTTTACGTTTTAGTGCATGCGGTTGGATTGAAAGATGATATTAATCACACATTTGGTCCTTGGGCTTCTGGGTTAGGCGCAGTAGGATTTGTGTTAATCTTCGTGTTTATCATCAAGTACTTAGAACAAATTAAAGCCGCTCTAAGCAAAGCCCTTGAATGGATCAATATGGGCTTTACATTTCTTATCGAAAGATTGCGTTCTCCATTGAACAAATAGACTAAACCTTCTTACTAGAGTCCGATACGATTTTAGCCTTTGATTTCTTTTTCCTCGAAGGACGTTTGGGCTTTTCAAATTTCACCATTCTTTTCATCTTTCGTTCACCACAGAAATCTTTAACGGTCAATGTAATCCAATACTCGCCAGCTTTAAGGTATTCATGATTGATTTCAGATGATTTTGAACTTAGACCATCTCCGAAATCCCAAGTGATTGATTCAGCATTGGTGTAATTTGCTGTACAAGTGGCGTAGTACTTACCCATTTCCGTTCTTTCAAAACTGACATTTAGCGTGTTTTGATCGAGCTTAAACGTATCTATGTTCTTCATTACATAATTGAACGCCGAAGTTTGAAGAAGCTTAGCTTCATCATTTCCAATTGACCCCGTATAGGCATCTTCCGGTAATTCCTTAAACAATGCGCTATAAAATGAACAGGCAATCATATAAGAACCATATGACGACGGGTGAGCCGAATCAGTATGATAGAGTTCAATTTCGTTGTTTGAAGCTCTGAAATCACTCCAAACAGGCCCTACAGGAACGATTGGTAGATTAAACAACTCTGAGACGTATTCATATCCAACTCGAATCGAATCAGACATGCTTTCATTTGAATTAACTTCCTCTCTAACACCATAGCCATTCTTATACCCCCAAGTCATATATAAAAGGACATTTGTACAAGAGTGATTGTTGTAAATAGAATCAAGGATGATTCCAATATAGGGAACGGATGCCGTATCTATGTAACCAGTCGACTCGCTCAGTTCTCTACTGAAGCCTTGAAGAACCACATAGTCCCATTTTTTACTTTTTATCGTTTCGAACATTGCTTCACGCTTACTATGCATGTTAAACGTGTGACTGCTTTCTGCACTCATTTCAACATTAATATCAACACCTCGAGATTGCGCGATTTTCTCAAAAATCTTCGGCATTCTATTCATGTGCGTGTAACTGTTTCCAATAAATAGAACATTCATTGGACCAACATCAGGTTTATCTTTACCTGCTTCTGCAGATGCTGCACAAAAAATGATAAATAAGGAAAGAAGTAATCTTTTGATCATGTTGTAAGTGAATTCTAGTTTATTCTAAATATGCTTTCTCTAGATACTATAACAACAAAATTCACTCCAAAATTGTGATCAATTGATATTATGTGAATTAAGCCTTAAACAAAACGGAGGCAGTATGTGCCAATTCCTCTTGAGATGGAGACATTTTCTCTTGCGAGAAATTCATGTCGTTGAGAGTGTCAATTGGTATCAAATGGATATGGGCATGAGGAACTTCAAGTCCAATTACGGTTACCCCAACTCTGTTACAAGGAAACGAAGTCTTTATTTTTTTTGCTACCGATTTAGAAAAAATAATCATTTCTCCAAGTAGCGTATCTTCTACATCAAATATGTAATCAACTTCAATCTTAGGAATAACTAAAGTATGTCCTTCTCTTATGGGGTTGAGATCCAAAAAAGCAAGGAATTTATCATTCTCTGCAACTTTATGGCAAGGAATTTCACCACTTACGATCTTGGAAAATAATGAAGCCATTATCGCGTGATCTCTAAAATTTCAAACTTCATTTCACCACCTGGAGTGACAATATTAGCGATATCACCAACTGATTTACCCAATAGGCCCTTTCCAAATGGCGAATCAATACTGATTTTTTGACTTTTCAAGTCAGCTTCATTCTCAGCAACAATAGTGAAAGTCATCTCTTGACCATTCGCTTCATTCTTAATCTTAGCTGTAGAAAGAATAAATACCTTGGTACTATCGATATTAGAATCATCGATTACTCTGCCGTTTGCTACGATATTCTTTAGCTTGGCAATTTTCGTCTCGATAATTCCTTGAGTTTCTTTTGCAGCATCATATTCTGCATTTTCAGATAAATCACCCTTATCGATGGCTTCACCGATTTGAGCTGAGATAGAAGGTCGTTGAACCGTTTCCATTTCAAACAGTTCATCCTTTAATTTCTGTAGGCCTTCAGCCGTATAGTATGTTAAGTCAGACATAATCCTTAAGTATTATAACAAAAAACAAGAGAGCCCTAAATGGACTCTCCTGTTATTCAAATATAATAAATTTCTGTTATTATTTCAAGCTGATTGTAGCTCCAATAGTGTGAATGATTCCAAAAACACCAGCGAAACGAGTAGTGTACTCAATTCCCAATGCAGTCTTGTTATCACCAACCAGTGCATCAACCGAGAATCCTGCAGTTGGTCCAATCAAAGCATTCGATCTGTTTTCTGCAGAGAAAAGATTTTTCTCATACACATAACCAGCTCTAATGTTGAACGCCAATTTCTCAGTTGTCATTTTATAATCAGCACCAATTCGGTATTGATCACTAGAGAATGAGTTAGCTGTATAACCTAATGCAATTCCAAGCTTGTTGTGCTCATCAAAGATGAAATCATAAGAACCACCGATATTAAGTAAAGATGGCATTTCGTACGTCGCTGATCTTTGTTCTAACGTTGCTAGAACTCCTGTCGAAACGTAATTAATTTGATTTGCCAATCCATCACCTTTATATCTCATCACTGGACCTACGTTTTTCAACGCAATTCCAAATTTGATTTGATCTTGCTCACCTGTAACGTAACGGATACCTGCATCAATTGCAACACCATTTGCTTTCAAGTTAGAGATGTTTTCAGAAATAACTTTGAAGTTAATTCCACCATAAATTGATTTCGAGAATGATCTCGCATAACCAATATTGAAAACATTTGCTCTTGGAGAGAAGAAACCAATATTACCTTCTGGATTCGCAACAGTCGTAATTTGGATATCTCCAAAGTTCATTGACTGAACGCTAACCGCGATAACATCATTTTCAGAAACTCTCTGTGCAATACCTGCACTGTTAAATGCAATACCTGCACTTCCCATCCAATTGCTGTAATTGAATTTGATCTGAGTCTTATCTGTAAATGCAAGTCCCGCAATATTCGTAAACGTTGCTTCAAGACCATTAACACTTGAGATTCCAGCATCACCAAAGGCAGAACTTCTTGCCCAAGGATTAACCAACATGTGAGATGCTCCCGCAGACCCAACACGATCCTCATTACCTGCATTTACTGCGAAGCTTGACATAACTGCCGCTCCAACAATAAACGCACTTTTTATTTTTAACATTGAATATTTCATTTCAACTTTCTTTAAAATCTGATTAAATACCTTGTAAGTCAATTTGTCTCATACCTCCGAAGAACTTCAAGACTTTCGTCAATGGTTCCGAGCCATCTACACTTGGTACATTGACATGTATCAAGTAAACGCCTCCTGCGACAGGAATACCTCTAAAGTTATTCAAGTCCCAGTCAAGTGAAGTAATTGGATTATCCTTCTTGAAGGTTTTTACTAGTTTACCATTTGTGCTGTAGATCTTAACAGTACATCTTTCAGGTAAGTTTGTAATCTTCACTTTAGTATCCAATCTGTTTCTTTCATACTCAGAGTAAGCATAGTAAGGATTAGGAACAACGTTAATCATATCCATTGCACTTACTAATTGATCTTGACTTCCAACTTGAGTAGCAATATCTGCCATGTCCCATGAGTACATTGGTAAACCACCATTCTCTCCAGTTGCAGTGAAGTTTTTGTACTCTTTACTTACACGTAAGCTAATTTGTACATCTGTTTCAATGTTGTTAGGATCAATTGTATATCCAGGAGCAGCAAGCGGGTAAGCTACCCAGCTAATACTTCCGTAAGTTAAACGCTTTTGAGCCGTGTTGTCTGCTTCAATAAGTAACATATCTTGATACAATTGATTCGTTGCAAGATTCTCTGCAACAGCAGGAATATAAGCAGGGTGATCGTATCCAGGAATGAAGCTGTTTATAGTTTTATTATTGAAGCTATAAACGTACACAGGGTGCATACCTCCCATTAATGGAGTTCCTCCATTATCAACAAGACTCGATGTTGGATTCCAAATCATATCTGCTCCATTTTCAGAAACTAAGAATGAGTTTTCACCAAACGCCATATATAAACGTGCACCAGACTCTAAGTCAATTGCATATCCTGGGAACCAACCCATACCTGTTGAAGTTTCTCCTGCAGTCGTACCATCTTTATTAACAGAAGTACTATTACGCATCTCCCCTGGCAGAGCACCACCAACATTCAATGCTGGACTTCTTCCCAATTCAATTATTGGACAACGTGTCCAAAGTGATTTATCAGATGTAATTACGATATCAACACTTGGTAAGAAGCTAATTGAAGCAGCATTCTTTGCAGAAGTAGGCGTTGCATAGTTGTAGTAAGCCATAGGCATGAAGCTAGCTTCATAACCAACTACTTTATGAGGTGCAATACCACCACCTAAGATTGAAGACCATTGTTTGTCTGGATCTGCAAAATTCGAAGGTGCATTCCAATCCTTATAGTTACAAGGATCTAAATAATCTCTGTAGAATGGAGCGGCAGGATCTATACAATCCGAAGGATCACTTCCAAAAACATCTGTCGTGTATGTACCAGAACGAATCCAGTTCGTTGGATAGAACGCATCATTATCAGAAACAACATTCAACCAAATTTTAGAACTATCATCAAAATCAATAGACGCACTAATTAAATCAGTTGTCTTCACTTCTGTACCACCTGACGATCCAGCTGGATCAAAATATAAGTTTTGGTGAATCTCAGCAGATATACCCCATCTAGGGATAATTTGTTCGTTCTTAGAATCAATAGTTAAGTTAGACGTAATTGAATCAGTCATTGCTACACCATCTTCCATATAAGATCTAATGATTATATAAGAAGCCGTATCAGCTCCGTTACGTTGAGATACACTATAATCTCTAAACTTACAAACGTATTGACCATCAGCAACATTTAATGGATCAACCACTTTAATGTTAATTGGACCACTTCCGTAATCGTAAGAAGGATTTTCCATGTAACCGTTTCTAATAATATAGTCTTTAGACTCTTGTGTCAATTCCAAAGCACGATTACCATTTCCGTGTCCATCCAATCTTGTAATAATTGGACTAGAACCGTAAGCGATATTTTGTGAAGTACCATCAGCTTCAGGAGTTGGGTTATGTGGAACACCTAATACAGAAGTAATAGCAGCACCATCAAAGCTCAAGAAAGAAGAGATATAAGGAATCTTCTGACCTTGTAGTAATAACGGATCATTCGGATCGTATAAGAAAGGAATACCTGTATTTAAATCAGCCATCGCGTTATAAGCATATGCTGTAGCGATGAAAAAGTATTCTTTATGATTAACTAAAATCTTATCACCTTGTGCAAATTCATCTTCTTGAACTAAGAATGTGTGACTAATACCTTCATCGGCACCATCAACTTTCTCTACAGGAATTGAGAATCCTAAATCTTCATCAAATTCGAAGTTAATCAGTCTATCAACACCATTTTCGATATCACATTGTGCAACTAAACGAGCTTTTGAAACATCAGTGATGTCACCAACACCTGCCTCACCATCAATCATTTGGTAAATCTGGTATCCTTCAAATCTGTAGAATTGATCAACACCTGGATCAGTAATATTAATTTCATCCTTCTCAGCGTAAGCCTCTTCAAAGTTATTAGAAGATGTAGGATTATCAATCATCAATACCAATTGGTTTTCCAATTCTTGAATTATCAATCTTGGAGCAGCTGGAGGAGAAAGAATCTTGAAACAAGCATCAAACAAAGCTTGAGCTTTAGTATCTGCACTTCTCATAGCATTTACTGAAGAGAATGGATCACCATCTGAACCTCTACCGTAAACAATACCAACTGTAATGTTATTTGTTGCACCTGGCTTCAATGTAAATGGACCAGCTGATTGAACAAAACGTCTATCACCTCCTGCGTTAGCAGTTCCATTTCCAATTTCAGACTCACTCCAATCAAAACCAAGATCAGCACCTGCTGTTCCCCAGTTTAACGGATCTGAATCTCCTGGGAACATATAATCTGAAGGAGTAGTCGATCCACCTGGTGAGCCAACAGCTCCTGTACCACCATAAATCATCTCTGAACCATTTGCCCAAGTACCACTCATAAAGTTGTAGAATTCAGCTGCTGTATTCGGATCCGATTGAGGATAAGAAGCGGCTGCAGTATAATAAGTAAATCGACGCATTCCGAAACGCTCATTATCGATAATACTATCAGAATACCCAACACCAATACCTTTGTATACAATTCCTGTATCAGCAATCGCTTCGTTAACCGTAGGCGATACTATTAAGTTTGTAACTGGATCAAGGTATGGTCCAACGTTGTCTCTACCATCTGCATCTTGGTAAGGTCCTTCAAAGAAATCACATCCAATTGCTGGAGGGTTTTCACCGTAACCTTGGTTACCTGAAGCTGTCTCATCTAATGCATCAGCATTGTATGTATATCCTAATCCTCTAGATACATCACAACCTACGAAATCATCTGAAAAGTTACCAACGTCACAATCTAAATATTGAGAGAAGTATGTATCAAACAATGTTTGAGTTCCACGATTAATCATTTCATAATTGTAGAAAGTCATTCTATTCACTTCATCATTCGTTGCGAAAGCAAAAGCTTGAGCACGAATTTCCATTCCAATTGGTTCACCATTTGTTTCGGTGTGAATGTTTCCTTTATCATTAAATACCCACCAGTGACATTCATCACCGTATAGAGTAATTCTTCTATCGAAACCACATTCTACATCATCACGATCTAAAATATCATCAAACCAAGGAGTATCTCCTTGAGCAGCATTATAATCACCACTAGCATCTCTATCATAGAAAGGAGCTAACCAATAATCTTGACCCAAATCTACACGTCCGTGAGCCGGCCATGAAGTAATTCTAGCAAGAACCTCATCTGTAGGAGGTATAACATCTAAACAATCCTCAGGAAGTATAATTCCATTTTCACATTCCCACCAAATAGTATATGTGATAACTTCTGCTTTACGAATCGTATAGAACTTATCATAAAACAAACATTGATCAGGATCGATATTCGCTTCACCAAAATCTCTAATCGCTCCGTCTCCAATTGGTTGCGAAGGATCATAGTTACCAGAACCAGGTGTTATTGTTAAAGGTCCAGGCCAGAAATCATTTCCTTGACGGAACTTCAATGCAGCCAATTTCAATTGACCGTTAACATCCGTTCCACCCATCCAAAGGGCACCAGCGTAAATTGCGAAAAGGTTGTCGCCACCTACTTCATACGCTGCAACGCCTTCCTGACGATTTTGGAACATACTACCACCTTGTTCAATGAACGCACTAACGTCGTTAAAGTTCATTGTAATACTCGCCGTGGCAGGAGAACAGTTAGCTCCTTTGGCGTTAGTTGCAGCATTGCTGCCACCTCCATTGCCACCTGTCGGTTTTCCGCTATCCTTCTTGTAGGATAAAGCGTCATTTGACCACAACATTGTAGTTGCGCCAAGAATAATTGCTATTAGTTGCTTTTTCATAATGTTTTTTTCGAATTATGAATTAAAAATCAAATTTAACCCCTAAACGGATTGTTCTAGGTGAACTGATATTGAACGGGTTTTGAATCTTCATCGTGTAGTAATCTCTAAAAGACTGTTCATCCAATTGGTTTTGGATTGATGATTGACTAGCTGCAGCAGCTAAATACCCGTCGTCATCCCAGTTTCCTGTAGCTCTATACACGTTTAAGATATTAAATTGGTTAAGTAAGTTTGTTACACGAACGTATACGTTCAAGAATGTCGCTTTTTTATGGTCCTCTTTTCCGAACTCAATGTTGAATGTTCTATCCAATTGAAGATCTAATCTGTAAGACCAAGGAAGACGTGAACCATTTGTTGTTCCAGACAATCCAGCATCTTGAGGGTTAAACAAACCTTCG
This sequence comes from Crocinitomicaceae bacterium, assembly GCA_034111925.1. Taxonomy (GTDB): domain Bacteria; phylum Bacteroidota; class Bacteroidia; order Flavobacteriales_D; family Crocinitomicaceae; genus UBA4466. Next base: position 27,834 of record JAWUWJ010000067.1, on the reverse strand, counting down.
TTTGTTATACCTGTTTGTGCTGAATAAGGTGAACCAGAATAAATATTTGAAACCATGTTCAATCCAGTATTTTGGAATAAAGCAAAGTCACCAATCATTGGTCCATTGTAATCAGACCCTTCTCCGTATCTGTAATCAAATGTAATTGCGAATGCATGTCTTTGATCAAATGAGTAAGGGAAGATTGCTCTTAAGTTAGGAAGACCTGCATTAATCAAACCTTGTGCAGATGTTGCATCAGAACCAGTACCATCAGCAAACTGTAATGTGTAGTTAGCTGTCATTCTAATGTTTCCAGTTCTACGCAAGTCATAAGCAATTGTCATTCCTTTAACAGTTCCGAAATCTCTGTTTCCGAAAGTGCTGTAAGTTGCAGGATATGCAGAGAATATACTTTGCAATTGAACTTGATTTCTTTGTTCTCTGTAGAACGCTGAAATTTTCAATGAAGAAGTTCTTGTTAAAACTTGTTGGAAACCTAATTCGTAATCAACTGTAGTTTCTGGTTTCAAGTTTGAGTTTCTAATTGTTGCACTTCTTGATTGAATGAATTGATACTCGAAAGGATCAAAACGGAATCCTGAAGTAGGACGCTTCGTCAATACATCATAGTGAGCAAAGAAAGAAGCTTCATCAGAAATCGGGAATGAAAATGCAACACGAGGCATAACATTCACTTGAGGCTTGTAATCTTCGAATGCATCTTGAGTAGGTGTATTTAAAGATGGATCTAACAACCAAGGAGAAATTCCTCCAGGCCCTTCAATAGATTTAGCATCTTCAATTTCAACACCACTTGCGTTGTACCAAACATCACCATTTCTAAATCCATTAATTGCAGTTGGGTTATTTACATCGTTTACATAAACAACGTAATCATCTCCCATTGCTGCTGGAATATTTCCATCAACAAATACTTCATTAGAAGATTTTGCTTCACCTACAGTTCTAGCTTCATAGAATAAATAAGGATCTTTCAATACAGGTTGGTTGGCATCGAAGATATCAACACGAACACCAACATTAAATACGATGTCTCTGAATGCAAATCTATCCATTAAGTAACCAGCCATGTAAATTGGTTGAAAGGCACCTACGAATCTTTCGTAGTTTCCATTTTCATCAAAATCATTAAAGTAGTTTGAGATATTTGTAACACCACTCGTTTTCTCTCCAGTGTGATCGTATCCCCAGTAAGAAACCAAAGAGTTACCTCCGTTCAACAATTCATCTGGAGCAAACATATCGAAACTGTAGATATTTGGATCGTATTGATCAATATCGATAAAGTCAGTTCCAGCAACACCACCATTAATGTATCCGTTTTCAGTTAAGTAGTTTCTTAAGTTGTAATCGAAGAACGTTTGGTTGTCATTTTCTTGAGCACCACCATAGTTTCCTGTTCCAGACTCAGAAGCATATCCTGTATTTAATCTATCGTAAGTGATATACTCGAAATTATCTTTCTCTTCAGAAACTCCAGAGTTCACATCCAGTTCAGTAATGTGGAAGTTTGTCAATTGACGAGCAATAGTCCAAATTCCGACTGGTCCGTTACCACCACCACCTGTTGTAGATCCATTTTGCCAACCTCTATCCCATCTTTTCTCGAATTCAAATCCAACTGATAAAGAGTGATCTCCAATATTAGCAGAACCAGAACCAGTTACACGGAATTGATCATTTTCGAATTTACCGAAGTTATTATAAGGTGAACCGATGTTACTCCAAATACTGTAAACACTTCCTGGAGCATCTCCATTTCTCAATGCGTTTCCTTGTTGAATTTGGAATAAGTTCTCGTAATTACCTACTGGACTTCCGTCGAAGATGGTATAGTATTGAGAAGTAATCGCTGCAAGTGCTGAATTAGCTTCAGACGGATCAAAAGCAACTTCAACATCTCTAAACCCATCTTGCTCGTAAGCATTTGTTATTGGATTCAAAGCGTAAGAAGGCTCTCTAGTTGTAGTAAATGTTCCTACGTGACCGTAATTAAAGAGATTGAACTCATGTTTTGGATCGAAAGTACTACTCTTCTCTTTTGTATAATCAACCATAAGAGAGTAAAAAGCACTAGAAATTTTTGAGCTGTTATCACCATCGTTTTGGAAACGTTGTGTTAAACGACCGAACACTCTATAATCTAAAGATTGATTAATCCCGAAGTTAGAGAAGTTCAATAGAGAGTTTGATCTAGAGTAGATATTTCCTTTACTATAGTTCATTGACCCACCAAAAGAAAGGTTTACAGATGGTCCAGTATTAACATCAATTTTAAGTTGAGCAGAAATGTTAGTATTTCTTGCATTCATTCTAAAAGGAGTTGTTTCAAAATCATCTGATCTTAAGAACAATGCATTGTGGAATGTCCCTTGTCCTGTTGATGTTGGACGAAGAGGATTCGATAATAAGTCATCTTTAACAGATTTCTTAACTCTAAAACTTCCTCCGCTCAATGGACGCGTATCTAATCTATCTGTTAGGTTAGCTGAAAGTAAAAATCCTAATCTCGGTTTTGTTTTAGCTCCAGTTGAATCTTTCTGCATCCATAATGGACCAGAGAACATTCCTTCTACTAAGTTGTAAGCGTATTTATCAAGACCGAATACTTTACCAGTATAATCTTCAGTCTCAGGATTATCTCCGAATGGATCTTTACCAGCGAAGTAGAATCCAGAAGTTACACCTTCAATACTACCGAAGTATTGTGCTGAAGGCCCTCTAGTAGTAATAGAGATAATACCACCTGTTGCATCACCGTAGTTAGCTGGCAGACCACCTGTAATTACTTTTACTTCTTCAATTGCTGATTTTGGAAGATTCGCAGAACCACGAACTTTAATACCATCTATATAGAAGTAAGTTCCATCAGAACGAGAACCACGAACACTAATTGCTCCAGATCCTTCATTCGTATTAACCCCACCTACTGTTCCAGCAACACCTGCTGCAGAACGAACGGGAAGCCTTGCGATGTCTTCTCTAGTAATTGTTGCTCCAGAAGCACCTCCATTTTTATCAATCAATGGTACCTTGTATGCAACTACTTGAACTTCTTGGATGTCCTGAACATCTTTTGCTATTCCCATCTCCTGTTTATCAAGGAAGGTAATAGATTCAGAACTTACGATTACACCTTCTAATTGTAAAGGTTTGTAACCGGCATTATCATTACTCACGTTCACATTGTAAGAACCAGGTGAAATTGAGTTAATTTGAAATTTTCCCTTATCATCAGAGTAAGCACCACCTTTAGTAGTCCCATTGAGGCTAATTTTAATCTTAACACCCTCGATCGGCTGTTTTGTTTTAGCATCAATAATGGACCCTTTAATGGTACCTAAACCCGTCTGGGAAAACCCGTAGGACATTGTAAGCAAGAAGCTTACCAGGATTAAGTTAAGTTTTCGTAACATAAGTACAGTTTATTTTTATAAAACTAAGTTGCTCTAGTAAAGCGCGTAAATATAGAAAAAAAGGAGTTCAATAGCTATTTGTTAAATTTATTTAAAAGGCATTTCTTTTAACTCCTATTAACAAATGTAGGAAGTAAATCCAATTCAAAATTGCAATGTGACATGCAAATTCAAAACAATTATACATGTCTAATGAATTCCATGTATTTTTCGTTCTTTTGTAAACATCTCATTCAATGGACTTCAAAACAGAAACAATACAAAGTAACGCCACAGAAATTTTTTTACTCACGTATGAAGACTTCGATCCTGCGAACTATTTTGAGAACTTAACTTCGGTTGAAATAGAGCGATATCATACCTTCAAAAATATCAAAAGAAAAAGAGAATTTGTTGCGACACGTATTTTAAGACATGAAAATATTGGATTTGAACATATTCACTACGATTCGAATGGTGCTCCTTATATAAAGGACGAGGGATTTATTTCAATTAGCCATTCCGCAAATACCGTTGGATTGGCAATTAACAAGGATCATAGCGTTGGCTTGGATCTAGAGTTCCCAAGAAAAAACATTCTTAAAATCAAATCGAAATTTTTATCGGAACTTGAAATGGAATTGTTTGATTGCATGAATGAAGATGTAGTGACTCAATTATGGTCGGCGAAAGAGGCGCTTTACAAACTCGCAGGAAGAAAAGAGATTTTATTTATTGACGAACTTCTTATTTCAAAGACTGCTGATGGATTATTAAAAGGTACCATTATCAATCCAGATCATGAACTTTATGTGAAATTGGATATATTTGAATCGAATGGAATGTTTATCACAATAAATACGGAAGCGGTTGAACGAAGCAAATAATATATTAAACAGAATATCTTCGAAGAAAGGTCAAATTGCAATTTTGATCGACCCAGAGAAATGCTCGGATACTACTAAGCTTTCCGAAATCTTGAAAAAAGCACATTTTGCCAATGTAAATTATTTATTCGTTGGCGGAAGCACAGTTACTCGAGAAGAATTTATCAATTGTATTGATTTCATTAAAGAAAATTCTAAAATTCCATTGGTGATATTCCCCGGAGCATCGCACCAAATATCGAACAAAGCAGACGCCCTACTCTACTTAAGTCTTATATCGGGTCGAAATCCGGATTTCTTAATTGGACATCACGTCTTATCCGCGAGTGAGGTTTATGATATGAATATTGAAGTTCTACCAACTGGATATATATTAATTGAAGGCGGAACGAATTCTTCGGTGGCCTATATTAGTCAGACGACTCCTATTCCGGGAGATAAAATGAGTATTATCGTCAATACGGCTAAAGCGGGAATCCTTCAAGGGAAGAAACTCCTTTACTTTGATGCTGGAAGCGGCGCAAAATTTCACGTTCCAATTAATGTGATAGAAGAAATAAACAAACTGAATACTCCAATGATTGTTGGAGGTGGAATTCGAACTCTGGAACAAATCCAACAAATTCATCAAGCAGGAGCCAATATTGCTGTCATTGGAAATAAGATTGAGGAGGACATCAACTTTCTATTGGATATAAAATCATATATTGAAGAAGTAAATGAGTAAAAGAGAAAAAAACATGTCAATTATACGGTCAGTTGCGAGCGCTGCTTTTGGCGTGTCGTTTTTAATGGCCATTTTTCTCTTCACTGATATTGGAAGAGGATTTATATCCATTCTGACAGCTAAATACATTTTTATTGGTTCAGGAGCGATTGGATTTTTTCTTAACCTTCTGGCTTTTCAATCTGGAAAACACCACCCTGTCTACAATTTTGTCTATTGGTCAGGATCGATAATTCTATTCGTGGGATTGGTATTCACTCTTATGAGATGGCCCTATGCTTTTTATATCGTTATAGCCGGTGCTGTCATATTGGGAGTATCATTCCTTCTCCCTTCTCAATTATCAGATGTTAAGCCCAAAGACCCTGGGCTTCTGGATGATTAAGGCTATTCAAAGCTGGCTTTTAACGACATATCCAAACTTTCGAAACTGTGTGTTAACGCGCCAACAGAAATAAAATCAACCCCAGTTTCAGCATACGATCTAATTGTATCTTCATTTATTCCACCAGAAGCTTCCGTCTCTATTGAATCTGGAATTCTAGACAAAACATCAATAATTTCTTGAGGCGTAAAGTTGTCTAACATTATTCTATCCACTTTTCCAACAGCAAGCACTTCCTCCAACTCTTCTCGGTTTCGAACTTCAATTTCAATCTTTAGTTCTTTTCCAGTTTCTACCAAGTAATCATTTGCTCTCGTAATTGCTTGTGAAACTCCGCCAGCGTAATCAATATGATTGTCTTTTAACATGATCATATCGTAAAGCGCAAATCTATGATTATAAGCCCCGCCAATTCTGACTGCCCATTTCTCCATATACCTTATGCCTGGAGTCGTTTTTCTTGTGTCAAGTAATTTGGCGTTAGTCCCTTCAATTAAATCAACAATTCTGTTCGTCTTTGTAGCAATGCCACTCATTCGTTGCATAAAATTGAGTACCAATCGTTCGGTGCTTAAAATAGATCTAGACTTTCCTGAAATTTCAAATGCGATATCGCCAACTTTCACTTTTTGGCCGTCTTGAATATAGGTAGTGACTTCCAAAGAAGAATCATATGTTTTAAAAATGCGCTGGGCCAACTCTACACCTGCGATCACTCCATCCTGTTTTACAATAAGCTTGGCTGAACCTATTGCATTTTCAGGAACACATGAAAGTGATGAATGGTCTCCGTCGCCAATATCTTCATTAAGTGCGTTTTTTACTATCTGATCTATCATAGATCAAAAATAATGCGAAATCAATAAGAAAAATGAATTTCTGAAAGGTTATTTTTCAATGGCTAGACTTTCAATCTTGAATTTGCCATTAATTTTCTTGAAATGGACGGTAACTCTAAACTCAGAACTGCCACTTGTGTAGGTTCCAATAGCAAACGATCCTTCGCTTGACCCTTTCCCTTTGTGGAGGTAACTGAATGATTTGGCCGGATATTTCGTGAAAAACTTCTTGAGAACAAGAGTTGCTTGAGATTTACTATAAACGCCTTCTGCTCCGTCTAGCTTTATTAAGATTTTTTCCTTACCCATGGAAACTAAACCTTTAGCATTCCCAGACTTGAAAGCACTTTCAACCGATCCAAATGGTACATCCATTGCGCTTGACGAAAGCATTATAAAAGTCACTAAAGAATAAATTAATCCCATGGTAATCGTTATTTTGATACTCCCCCAATATACAAAATTTATGCCGATTTTTTCCTTTCAAAATTCACCAATTATTGAATTAAATTGGGATTGATTAAATTCGCCAAATGAGAATAAAAGTCATCTGTATTGGCAAGACGGGAAAGTCATTTTTACTTGACGGCGAAAACGAATATCTAAAGCGCCTTAAACACTACTATCCTGTTGAAAAAATTGAGTTGCCTGACATTAAAAACGCTCGGAAATTAACTCAGGATCAAGTTAAAGTTGAAGAAGGAAAACAGCTTCTTTCTAAATTATCTGGAGGTGAACAAGTTTACTTGTTGGACGAAAAAGGAAAAACGTTCAGTTCCGTTGGGTTCTCTTCATTTATTCAAAAAAGATTCAATCAGGGCGGTAAATCTCTCGTGTTCATTATCGGAGGAGCATATGGATTCTCAGATGAAGTTTACGCAAAAGCAGATGGTAAGATTAGTCTGTCTGAAATGACATTTTCCCATCAAATGATTCGAATGCTTTTCTTTGAGCAAGTCTACCGTGCTTTAACAATTCTCAAGGGTGAACCGTATCATCACCAATAATCAAGAGAAATTATTGTAAATTCGATAAACGAATGACTTAATTGACGGAACCAACTTACTTCCAAGCATCAAAATACTTTCAAGCGACTGATATTTTTCCGACCTTATTTTGGCTGGTAATAATTATCGTAATTGGCTATGGGATTAGAAATTCTAAAACAAACACGCCTCACTATAAGTATTTTATGCCCAATCTGTACTTGAAAATCGCTTCGAGTCTTGCATTCGGTTTATTCTACATTTTCTATTACGGCGGCGGCGATACCACTGCGTATTACGACGGCGCAATATCTCTGAACAATTTATTTTTCAAGTCTCCAGAGCTTTACATCGAAGCCCTAACCGTGCCACCAGACGTGACAAATTGGGGGCATTATTTTGACGAAACTACTGGCTACCCTCCAGGTTGGATTTACCGAGAATCAGAAGGTTTTTTTGTTAGTAAATTCATTTCAATTCTAACGTTTTTCACCCTCAAAAGCTATATGGCCTCAACCTTGGTTATTTCAGCTTTCGCTACCATCGCATCTTGGAAGTTATTTTCACTTGTTAGAGCATATAATTTTTGCAATGAGAAATACTTGGCTTTCGGGATTTTATTCCTCCCATCGGTTAACTTTTGGTGTTCTGGAATTTCGAAAGACACAATCGTTCTAATCTCTACGATGCTGGCCGTATATCATGGTTTTAAGATTGTTTCGTTAACAATGAAAAGTTCCTTTAGAAATTGGATCTTTTTCGCCTTTAACATGTTCATAATATATCATATTCGTGACTTCATATTTCTTGCAATTACAATTCCATTTGCGCTTGCCATAAGTGCTCGTTTTGTTAAAGTTTATGGTGGTGGAGATTATGTTGTAATCCTCGTCCGAACACTTATTTTCGTTGGGGGAATTGCGCTTGTCGGAGGGTCGTTAATATCAAAGTCGGAAGAAGATTTCCTTGAATCAAATTCACTTGTTCAACAAGCTGCAGCAATTCAAGATGATTTCTCTAACAATGACACGTATGGAACGAAGAAGTATGATTTAGGGGAAATAACGTTTACTCCTTTTGGATTGGTGCAAATTGTACCAATTGCAGTAATGACAGGAATTTTCAGACCATTTATCTGGGAATCTTTAAGTGCCACTTTGATTTTAAATGGCCTAGAAAGTATCGTCTTGCTCTATTTCACTTTCCTGTTTTTCAGGCGTAAACCTTTGAAAAAATTCAAGCAAATTCGAGGGCACGAATTCCTGATTTTTGCTTTATTTTTCGTGTTTATTATAGCATTCATGACTGGATTAACTTCTGGACTATATGGAGTACTAGTACGTTTGAGAGCCATACTACTCCCCTTTCTCGTTGTCCTATTGACATTTGAAGTAGATCGAGTAAAGGTAAACGATCTTGAAACTCTTGATTCAGAAAAAGAACCTTTGCTTGACGAAAAAAACAGTAAGAAGCTCACAATCGAATGATGAAATTTATTTCTTAAAACCAGAATGGCTAAAAGCATCAGAACCAATATCATATCTGGATTAAAATGGAACGCCATCGGCCAGTTTAGTCGTCAAATCATCAATTTTATATTGATGGTGATCCTTACGCGGTTGCTTTTACCAAGTGAATTTGGTCAAATTGGGATTTTGCTTGTTTTTATTGGGATTGCCGATGTCTTTATTAATTCCGGATTAAACACCGCCTTAATTCAGAAAAGCAGTACATCCAATGCTGACTATTCTACGGTATTTTTCTTCAACTTATCGGTTAGTTTAGTGTTCTATTTGATTTTGTTTTTTAGCGCACCACTAATAGCCGATTTCTTTGAAGAGCCTGAACTCTCAAGCCTTTTAAGGATACTGGCTTTAGTATTTGTCATCAATGCACTAGGCACAATTCAAGCAACAATTCTCACTATAAATTTAAATTTCAGGAAGCAAAATCTAATTTCAATTATTGGAGTAATTATTTCTGCGACCATTTCGCTGTATATGGCTTTCAATGATTATGGCGTTTACAGTTTAATCGGTCAAACTTTATCGTTTTCGATTACAACCAACTTAATATTGTGGTTAACATCAAGCTGGAAGCCTAGCCTCATCTTCAGTAAAGATTCATTTCGAACCTTATTCAATTTTGGGTCGAAAATTTTAGCTTCATCTATTCTTGATCGAATTTTCACAACCATTGATAGTTTGGTCGTTGGAAAAGTGTTCAACACAACTCAGTTGGGCTTTTACACACGAGCGAAGTCTACACACAATTTGCCAATAATGAACACAACAGGGATTATATCACCTGTATTCTTTCCTGTATTTTCAAAAATTGAGGACGATGATGAATTACGGCGTTATCATTTAAAGTTCTTAAGTCTTATTGGGTATGTCATTATCCCTTTAATGGCAGGACTAATTGTTGTTGCAAAGCCGTTGACCCTGGTCCTGTTCACCGATAAATGGCTTCCTTCTGTACCCATGCTTCAAATTTTCGCTTTTTACGGTGCTCTATATCCACTCAGTGTTATTTTGGTCCAATCCCTTTTAGTGAAAGGGAAGGCTGGAGCATTTCTAAAGCTTGATGTATACAAAAAAATAATCCTTTTGACTTCAATGTTAATAGGCGCTTATTTTGGCATATTCCCGTTCCTTTTCGCAATATGTATCGCTAATTATCTTGGTTTCTTTTTGAACCTATACGTTCTCTCAAAAACGATGCAGATAAAAATGATCGAGTACATCAAATGCTTTTTTCCGGTCGTTTCAATTTCTTTAATTATGGCTGTTTTCGTAGCTTTGTCAGGGATGATTAATTTTCCTACTGTTCTCATTCAATTATTGGTTCAAATAACAGTAGGGATTTTTGTATACATTGCACTATCCAAAGTGTTTAAACTCAAAGATTTTTACTTTTTGAAAGAACTCATTTTTAAACGAAATAAATGAAAATAAATGTCACTCAACCGTCTCTACCACCTCTCGATGAGTTTCATGAATCGTTAAAGAAAATTTGGGATTCTAAATGGATTACGAATGGTGGACCCTTTCATGAAGAATTGGAACAAAAGCTTGCTGAATATTTAGGTGTTAAACATTTGAGCCTTTTTTCAAACGGTACTCTTGCCCTAATAACTGCGTTGCAAGCACTCAGAATTACAGGTGAAGTAATTACAACTCCTTATAGTTTTGTGGCTACGACGCATTCTCTTTGGTGGAATGGAATACGCCCCGTTTTCGTTGATATCGACCCTTCGGATTTCAATCTGATTCCGGAAAAAATAGAGGCGGCAATAACATCAAAGACAACAGCAATTATGCCTGTTCACGTCTATGGAACACCCTGTCACACAAAAGAAATTGATCGAATCGCAAAAAAATATGGTTTAAAAGTCATTTATGATGCAGCGCACGCATTTGGCGTTAAACAAGAGGGTACTTCCGTTCTGAATTACGGAGACCTCTCGATTCTAAGCTTCCATGCTACGAAGGTTTTTAACACCGTTGAAGGAGGAGCGATAATATCTCACGATGCTGAGACCAAGAAAAGAATCGACCATTTGAAAAATTTTGGTTTTGAAGATGAAATAACCGTTGTTGCTCCTGGAATAAATGCTAAAATGAATGAGCTTCAGGCAGCGTATGGACTTCTTCAATTGAAATACATTGATGCTCAACTTGCGAAACGAGAACTCGTTTTCAATAAATACATTTCCTTATTAAAAGATGTTGAGGGAATTACTTTAAAACCTGAAGCAAAAGGCTTTAACGAGAACTATTCCTATTTCCCGATTTTAATAGAAGAAAACTACGGAATGAGTCGAGATGAAGTATACGATGCATTGAAAAAGCATGGTGTTTTTGCACGACGCTATTTCTACCCACTAATAAGCCATTTCCCAACATACAAAGGCTTGGAATCTTCGGATCCAAAAAACTTACCGAATGCAGAAATAGCAGCACAAAAAGTGCTGTGCATGCCTATTTATGCTGACTTGGAAATTGAAAATGCAGAACGAATTTGCTCACTTATAAAGAACAAGTGCAAATGACTTTAGGTATAATGCAACCCTACTTCTTCCCAAACTTAGGCCATTTCAGCCTAATTAACCAAGTGGATAAATGGGTCGTTTTTGATCCTGTTCAGTTCATTCGTCATGGTTGGATTGAGCGAAATAGAATTCTAAAGCCCGGCGGTGATTGGCAATACATCAGTGTACCGCTTGTTAAACACCAAAGAAATACGCTGATTCAAGACATTAAAATTAGAGCGAACGATCCTTGGAAAAACAAATTACTGAGTCAAATTCAACATTACAAAAAGCGAGCTCCCTATTATTCGAATGTAGTTCAACTTATCGAGGATTGTTTCGACTTTGAAACGGAGAGTATTGCACGTTTAAACACCCATATTCTCGAAAAAATATGCGCCTATCTTGGAATTGATTTTAAGTATGAGGTCTTCTCTGAAATGAACCTAAATTTAGACATTGATGGACCTGGAGATTGGGCCTTGGAAATATCCAAAGAATTGAACGCTCAACAATATATCAATCCAATTGGTGGACAAGAACTATTTGACATTGACGCTTTTAAAAAAAACGGTATAGAAATTAAGTTTCTCGACTTCAAAAATCTTGAATACAAGCAAAAAGGTGATCCCTTTGAGGCTGGCTTATCGATTATCGATGTTCTCATGTTTAATTCAGTTGAAGAAACTCGGGAAATGCTCACTAATTTCAGCTTGGTATGACAAAGAGAATCGGTGGGTATTTTGAATTGGAACTTGGCAAGCGTAACAACTTACACACGAATGCTTTGGCATTGAATTCGGGACGTAATTGTCTCAAGCACATTATTCTATCCAATAATTTCACTAAAATACACTTGCCTTACTACACGTGCGAAGTTCTTTTAGAGCCAATAAAGAAATACAATATTGAGTTTGAATTCTACCACGTGGATGAACAACTTAATCCGCTGCTTAAAAGTAAATACGAATCTTCAGAGGCCATTTTGTACATCAATTATTTTGGCGTCAAAATGGAGACCGTCAAAGCGCTATCGAAAAGCTACAAGAACTTAATTATTGACAATTCTCAATCTTTGTTTTCTGATCCAATTGATGGCGTTGATACGTTTTACTCTCCTCGAAAATTTATGGGATTGCCGGACGGTGGATTTGTATATTCTCGCAATGGCCAAACAGCGAATTACGAGACAGAAATCTCAGGAGAGCACATGTCGCATTTAATTAAGCGCATTGAGCAGGGAGCGGAAAGTGGATATGCTGATTTTTCCAAAAACGACGATTTTATTAGCCAGTTAGAACTGAAGAAAATGTCAAAACTTACATCTCAGCTAATTGGAAACGCAGACATTGAGGACATTAAGCAAAAACGATTGAATAATTTTTTGACCCTTCATAAAGAACTAGGTGATCGAAATGAACTCGAGATTAACACAAGTGAAATAGATCCTCCTATGGTCTATCCATTTCTTGTGAAGAATGGAGGAAGCATTCGAAAAAAATTAATCGAACACAAAATATTTGTAGCTAGCTATTGGCAAAATATTCTTCCATATCTTCCTGAAGGAGCTTACGAAAACTATTTAATTGAAAACATTGTACCACTTCCTATCGATCAACGAATTGACGATGAAGATTTAAAGAAAATCCTTAACCTTCTTTAATGGATTGCTACTTAAGACCTTTGGAAGAAAATGATGCCGCGGTATCTTTTCACTGGCGAAACGACGAACGCGTATGGAAACATACGGGCTCTCGTCCGGACAGGCTAATCACGCAAGAGATTGAATCCGATTGGATGAAGGCCGTTTTGAAAAGAACAAATGAAAAACGGTTTGCTATATGCATTGAACCTACCAATGAATACATTGGAAATGTGCAACTTACCAGCATTACTTCATCTTCAGCAGAATTACATATTTTCATAGGAAACGTAGATTTTTGGGGAAATAAATTGGGCCAAAAGGCGACAGAATCATTGCTAAACATCGCTTTTGAAAAATTGAATCTCAAAGAAGTTTACCTTTACGTACAAGTAGAAAACAAAGCGGCCATTGCCATCTATAAAAAATGTGGTTTTAATACCGTCGAAGAGAACGATAAGGACTTAAAAATGATCTGTAAATCCGAAGACAAAATATGAAACCTCTTGTAAGTGTTTGGATGGTCACGTACAACCATGAAGCTTTTATTCGAGCAGCTCTGGATAGTGTTTTGTGTCAAAATGTGAATTTCACCTACGAAATTGTCATTGGAGAGGATTGTTCCCCGGACAATACGAGAGCCATTCTTAAAGAATACGAGGAAAAACATCCCGACTTAATCAAACCGATTTATCACGAGAAAAACGTAGGTGCGACTCGAAACGCGTATGAATTTACACTTCCAAAATGTGAAGGTAAATACATTGCTGTTCTTGAGGGCGATGACTATTGGACCGATCCAAACAAGCTCCAAAAGCAAGTCGATTTTCTGGAAGAGAACAACAACTATTCAGCTTGTGGACATCAGGCAGAAATAATCTATGAGGATGGATCTCAAGATTCCAAGCCGTTTGGCGCCAGTGAAGATGCTTCTTATGAGATAAAGGACTTCATGCAGCATCGTAAATTTCATACCTCATCATTGATGTACAGACGTCATGTTTTAACTGACGCTGGCCCCTTCCCTATTGAAATCATATCTGCTGACCGTGCAATATATGCAATGTTATCAAGCTTTGGCCCCATTAAGTATTTCGCACAATCGATGTGTATTTACAGAAAAAGCTCGGTTGGAATTAGCAACAAAATCACTTATCAAGACCTTAAAAGAGACTTGAAAATGATTCCTTGGTTGAAAGCTGCGAATCGTTCATTTCCATATCTTAGGTATAAATCGTTTTTACATCTTTGCATTTACACCTATCCTGCGAAGGTTTCATACGGAGTTCGAATTAAGCATTTCACGCTATTTGCGTTCCTTTCATTTTCATATTTCCCTAAAAATTTAGGCGATATTAAATACGGAATTTCTCAAATTTTCCGAGCGAACAGATAACTTTTGAATTGAATAAACGAAATTGAATCTAATTATTGAGAGGGCTAATTCTTTTCTTTTTATAACTTTATGCTCGCTAAATCATCCTTGCTTACTAATTCAATAATAAAATGAAAATTGCAATTTTAGAGACTGGCCATTTTCAATATGCATTAACTCAAACGGAAGTTTTTTCGGAGTGTGATATCACTTACTTCACCACTGAAGAAATAAGAACTCAAATGATTGATTATTCGCCTGAATTGGAGAATAAAAACTACGAAATCATTAAATCAATAGCTTCAGACTATCAAGGCATTATAGATAAAATCAATAAAAACGGGTTCGATCTTTTACTCATTAGCCCTGTATTTGATTCTTATTCCGAACTGCGAAAAATAGTGAAATCAATTGGCTGTAAAATTGTCTTAACAACCCACAATATTAACACATGGTTTAATGGTCGTTTTTGGTCCCCAAATTCGTATAAGGACAGAGTTAATATGCGCTCGATCATAAAGCACTCTGATTATATTGCTGTGGAAGATTTCATCTTTAATCACTTGAAGAGCACGAACCATTCCTATTTTCAAAAAAACAACTTTCTATACATTCCTTTTACCATTTTCCACGAAAGTAAAGCGCGTAAATACGCTAAGGAAGATGATCGATTTAAAATTGTATTAACAGGGCACATTGATGGGGACAGAAGACGCTATGAAGATATCGTTGAAGTCATCAAAAAGTTTTCTGGTAAAAGCAGTCAAATAACATTTTCATTTGCGGGTCGAGCAAAAGGAGAATACGGCATTCAAATAAAAAAACAACTCATAGAAATAAAGAATTCTGATCCCGAATTGGTGTCCTTTTTTGAGGATAATTCAACAGCAGATGATTTCAGACGGGAAATGGAGACTTCGGATTTGGTGCTGTCTACGAGCACGAAAACCTTTAAGGGAATGGGAACTGTTGAATTCATAGGAAAAACGAAGCCAACAGCGGCAATTCACGACATGATGTCTTATGAGCTCCCGGGTTTCTTACCGTCACATTTGAGAATCCCAACTAATTTAGAGGGCTCCGTTTTCAATTACAACTCTATTTCAGAACTTTCAGAAATGATTAATGAAGTTCTTGAAAACAGAAAATTACTTAAACAGTATCAAGAAAAGGCGAAAGAAAATTCATTAAATTTTACAGCAGCCCAAATCAGAAAGAATTTACCATTTTAAAACACATATAAATGAAAACGTCATTAGTAACTGGAGGAGCAGGATTCATTGGTGCACACGTCACAAATGAACTCATTGAAATGGGCCATAAAGTTGTGGTATTGGATGATCTAAGCGGTGGGTTTGCAGATAATGTGCATTCGGATGCAATTTTCATTGAAGGATCAATAACTGACAATCCATTGGTGGAGAAGTTGTTTAATGAGCATTCATTCGATTACGTGTATCATCTTGCCGCATATGCAGCTGAAGGTTTAAGTCATTTCATCCGGAGGTTCAATTATGAGAACAATCTTATTGGTAGCATTAACTTAATCAATCAATCGGTAATTCATAAAGTAAAATGTTTCGTTTTCACCTCTTCAATTGCTGTTTATGGAGAAGGTCAGCTTCCTATGAAAGAGGACATGATCCCGCAACCAGAAGACCCTTATGGAGTTGCTAAATTTGCGGTAGAACAAGACTTGAAATGTGCCCTTGAAATGTTCGGCCTCAATTCCGTTATTTTTAGACCGCACAACGTTTATGGCGAATATCAAAACATTGGTGATCGCTACCGAAACGTTATAGGCATTTTCATGAATCAACTGCTACAAGGCAAAGCGCTTACGATCTTTGGAGATGGTGAACAATCTAGAGCTTTCAGTTATATAGAAGATGTTGCTCCACATATTGCTAATTCAGTGAACACTCCTGAAGCCTACAACGAGACCTTTAATATTGGTGGTGATATTGACTACACAGTAAATGAGTTGGCTCAAACCGTTCAAAAAGTGATGGGAATAACGCAAGAAATTAACTATCAGCCAGCAAGAAAAGAAGTACTTCATGCCTATGCAGATCATTCAAAAGCGAAGCGCGTATTCAATTTGGATGCAAGTAACTTTGTACTATTGGAAGATGGAGTTCGGAAAATGTCTAAATGGGTAGATCAAGTTGGAGCAAGAGAAAGCGGGTACTTTGGAGATATTGAAATAGAAGAAAACTTACCTCCTATTTGGAAAAAGTAAGTGTCTAAATCATCTGTTATTGCCTAAACCTTTTTAGAATGATTAACAGTCAATCGTTTTAATTTTTTCGATGTGTCGATGAGTAAATAATGCGTTGATTGACGTTCTCATTTTTATCCAGGAATAATTCAATTACATTAACGCTACAAAATTGACATTCAATAGCTTAATAAAAAAACAATAAAATTGAAAAAGGTTCTCATCCTTTCTTATTTTTTTCCTCCGGCTAATTTCGTAGGCTCAGAACGTACAGCGGCTTGGGCTAAGCACTTACACAAAAGTGGATACCATCCAATTGTCATCACCCGACAATGGAATGATGGTCAAACGAATGTTCTTGATCAAGTGAAAAATAATGTCGTTGAACACGAGCTAAAGGACAATTACGAAATCTATCGCCTTCCTTATCGAAGGAGTCTAAGGGACCGATGTTCGACAAAAACGAGCTTACGTTTGTTTCAAAAAGCACTTACATTTTGGGAACTTCTTTGGTCGAATTACTTTATTAAGGCATTACCGTATTCCAACTTTTACAAACAAGCTAGAAAAGTATTGAAAGAGAACCCGGAAATTAAAATTGTTCTGGCAAGCGGGAGGCCTTTTCAACAATTTTCAATTGGACATCAATTAAAGAAGGAATTCGATATTAAATGGATTCCCGATTACAGAGATGAATGGGCATCTCACAAAGGTATTCAAGCCAATTCTGTTTTGGATAAATTCATTCTAAATCTAGAACGAAAAAGTGAAAAAAAATGGACATCAAATGCAGATCTATTTTTATCCGTTTCAGATCAAGTAGTTGAAAATATTTCAAAACATATTGACAAAAAAGGCTTCTCAGTGCTCAATGGTTACTCGCCAAGAGTAAATAGTGAAAATCAAATTGTCTCTTCAGAAGAGAACTTGCATATTGTCTATTCTGGAACACTTTATTCTTACCAGAATTTAGATCCGTTTATAGATGCTGTGAAACAAATTAATTCCCGAAATAGCTCAAGCATAAAAGTTTCATTTATTGGCGTTAACTCCTCTGACTTACCTGGTCAAAGGCTTTTAAAAAAATTAAAAAACGATCCCAATTTCTTGATCATTTCAAGAATGCCCAAACCTGCTCATGACGAGCTTCTCAATACGGCTCATGTGCTTTTTCTAACATCTTATGAGCAAAACAAGGGGTGGTATCCAGTGAAATTATTCGATTATTACAATACAGAAAAGCCCATTCTACTTTGCCCATCTGACGAAGATGTCATTGAACAATTTATTAAATCAACAAATACAGGATATATAGCGGCTACTTCCGAGGAATGTAAAAAGATTCTTGAATCGTTCATCGAAAAGAAAAACAAAGGACAATCCATTCAAATGGACAGAAATATAAAAGAAGGCAAGAAATACAGCCGTGAATATCAAACTGGTGTTCTTGGAAAAATTCTTGACGCAACATCTAATAAGAATTAGTACTTTCGACAACAAGTGACCGCTATTCAACATACAACGTGCTTGATCTGTAATGGATCAGAACTAACGCCATTACAGAACTACAAGAAACACAACCTTTGTCAGTGTTCGTCCTGTGGGTTTGTTTTCATGAAAGATATTCCCAGTTCTGAAGCCCTGTATGAATACTATTCAAACAATTACGAGCGAACGAGTTATCTCTCTCCGATTACAATAAACAGATACAACGAAATTCTAGATCGATTTGAAGCTTTTAGAAAGACGGGAAACCTTCTTGATGTTGGTGCAGGGTATGGTTTCTTTTTAGCAATTGCACGTCAACGTGGATGGAATGTTTACGGAACAGAACTTACAGACGAGGCTGTAAATCATTGCACTGAGAAAGGGTTAACGATGTTCAAAGGTGAATTGCAAAACCTTGATTTTGGAGATTTAGAATTCGATGTCATCATTTCAATTGAAGTTATTGAACACATCTATAATCCAGTTGAATACCTGACCAAGATGAATGAAATTCTTCGTCCTGGAGGAACAATATATGTTACAACTCCGAATTTCAATTCTTATCTAAGACACCGCCTAAAAGAGAATTACAATGTCATAGAATACCCAAATCATCTTGGTTATTTCACCAGAAAAACGCTGAACAACCTGTTTACTGAAAACGGATTTAAGACGGATAAAATTCAGACGACTGGAATTAGCCTCACACGATTGCGAACAAGCAAAGGAAAAAGTGATCAGGAGTTTGTCTCGGAAACCTCTGACGATGAAATGGTTCGCTATAGAATCGAGCGGAACAAAACACTGCGATTGGGGAAACGAATGACAAATGGTATTTTGAACTTATTTAAAATCGGAGATACACTAAAAGGTTCGTTCATAAAAGATTAGATTTGCAGCATGTGTGGAATCTCTGGATACATTGACTTCAAGAAACGTACCCCCTCAGAATCAATCGTTGAGATGACGAATTCTATGGTCCATCGCGGTCCAGATGGTGCTGGTTTTGAACATATCAATACCGCTGAATATCAAATTGGTCTTGGACACCGACGCCTTTCAATTCTTGAGTTAAGTGAACTTGGCAAGCAGCCAATGGCTCACGATCAATTCTGGATGACTTTCAATGGTGAAATCTATAATTACAAAGAAATAAAAACTGAACTAAGCACACTAGGACACACGTTCAATGGTGACTCGGATTCAGAAATGATTCTGCATGCGTACCAGGAATGGGGAAGCAAGTGTGTCGATCGTTTCATCGGAATGTTCGCCATTGTGATTGTTGACACTGCTAAAAATGAAGTTTTTTGCGTCAGAGACCGAACCGGAATTAAGCCTTTGTACTATTATTGGAAAAATGATTTGTTCTTATTCGCGTCTGAATTAAAGGCGTTTCACAAGCACCCAAATTTCGAAAAAGAACTCAATCGAGACGCTATTGGCGCATTTATGCAATACGGTAACGTTCCTACTCCACATTGTATTTTTAATGATTGCGCCAAAATCAAACCTGGCCATTCATTGACGATCAATCTTACAGACAAATCAATCGTTCACCATCAATATTGGAACGTTTACGATTACTATAACAAGCCCAAATCGAACATTTCATACGACACTGCTAAAGTTGAGACCAAAGAGCTCTTAAAATCAGCTTTCAACTACAGAATGGTATCCGATGTTCCAGTTGGCGTTTTCTTAAGCGGAGGATACGACAGTGCTTGCGTTACGGCAATATTGCAAGAAGACCGAACAGAAAAAATTAAGACCTACACAATTGGCGTTCCTGATATTGGCTTGAATGAAGCTCCTTACGCAAAGGATGTTGCCAAGCATCTGGGAACAGATCATACCGAGTTTGAATGCACCGAAAAAGAGGCGATTGAATTGATTCAGGACCTTCCATTTTATTTCGATGAACCCTTCGCGGATTCAAGTGCGATTCCGACAACGATTGTAAGCAAGCTTGCGCGTCAGGAAGTGACCGTGGCTCTCAGTGCCGATGGCGGAGACGAAATTTTTGCAGGGTACAACAGGTACGATTACTTGGCTCGATACGGTAAAAAACTAAATCGAATTCCAGGTTTCGTTCGCAAATCAATGGTTGGAGTTATGAACGTTGTTCCTTCCGAAAGAATCCCTGTTCTGAAGAATAAATACAATTTTCACAACAGATACGAGAAGCTAAAAAACGTACTAAAGAATCCGTCGAACAAGGATATCATGTTGAGTTTAAGCCAACAATTTACAGACCAACAAATGAGCAAGTTGATGGTTCAAAAAAATGGCTTGTTGGACACTTCTTATCTCAGCACGGAATTGAACATGGACGTTAATTCTCCGCTCGCATATATGATGGCGATCGATTATCAAACGTATTTGGTCGACGACATTATGCAAAAAGTGGATCGCGCTGCAATGACACATAGTCTTGAAGGAAGAGAGCCATTTCTGGATCATCGAATTATAGAATATGCCGCTCAATTGCCAGATGAATACAAGTACCATGGCGGAATTAAAAAGCGAATTCTAAGAGACATTGTTCATGATTATATTCCTTTGGAATTAATGGATCGACCTAAAATGGGCTTTGCTATTCCAATTGCAGATTGGATGCAGTCGAACTTAAAAGACATGGTTCACAGTTACATCAACGAAAAAAGCATTCGTGAACAAGGCTTCTTCGATTGGAAAGAGATTGAAAAATTAATGAACGCCTTTTACGGAGGAAAAAAAGAATACGATGTGAAAATATGGTATTTGTTGAATTTCCAGATGTGGTATTCGAAGTGGATGTAGGACTAATTATGAATTTTTAATTATAAATTATTTGAAGATTCATAGCTGAAGAATCAGTTAATTGAAAAGTTGTAGTTAATTCATAATTGTTTTTCAACTCATAATTATCCTTATATTGAATAGGGCACGCTTAAAATTAGAAAATGCCCAGAAGAAATATTATTCAAGAAAAGAGTTTTGATTTTGCCTTAGATATTGTCAAAACATCGAATGAGCTCACCGAAAAGAAAGAATTCATTTTATCACGTCAACTATTAAGATCGGGAACCTCAATTGGAGCTAACGTTCGTGAATCCAAGAACGCAGAATCCAAGAAGGACTTTATTCATAAATTAAGCATCTCTCAAAAGGAATGCGACGAGTGTATTTTTGGATTGAACTACTTTTTCATTCTCAATATATCAACTCCGAAACATATCAGAAATTAAATAATAAAGCAATTGAGCTTCTTAAAATTCTAAAAAGCATTATTATTACAACGAGAAAAAATATGATTCACAAAGCAAATAATTCATAATTCTACAATTCATACCTCCCAATTAAAAAAGTCCTCTACATATCATACGACGGAATGACAGACCCACTTGGTCAGTCGCAGGTTTTGCCGTACTTAAAAGGTTTATCGAAAGAAGGGTATGAATTTCACTTGATTAGTTTTGAAAAATCAGATCGATTTAATCAACACAAAAGGCTAATTCAATCGATTTGTGATGAAGATAATATTCAGTGGCATCCGCAGTATTATTCGAAAGCTGGCGGACTAAGATCTACCTTAAAACAAGTTAAGAAACTTAAAAAAGTCAGTTCGTATTTACAAGACAAACACGACTTTGATATTGTTCATTGCCGGAGTTATATCTCTGCACTCGCAGGTTTGGATTTAAAACGTAAACATGGAGTTAAATTCGTTTTTGACATGCGTGGATTCTGGGCAGATGAACGTGTTGATGGTAAGATCTGGTCCTTAAAAAGTCCGATCTACAGTCGAATATACAAGTACTTCAAAAAGAAAGAAAAGGTCTTTTTAAGTAAGGCTGACTATACGATTTCACTTACTGACAACGGAAAGAATGAAATGCTTTCATGGCCTTCAACAGATCCGAAAATTAACATTAAAGTTATTCCTTGTTGTGCGAATCTTGATCTTTTTGACAAAAGCAAAATCACAGAAGAAACGAAGTTAGAAGACCGAAAAACATTGGGAATCAACCCTGATGATTTTATTCTTGGGTACGTTGGTTCAATTGGAACATGGTATATGTTACCAGAAATGTTGGACTATTTTAAGGAACTCAAAGAAGCGAAACCAAATTCCAAGTTTCTATTCGTTTCAGGAGAAGAACCAAATAAAATTATCGCTGCAGCTTCTGAGAAGGGCATTGATAAAGACCATATTAAAGTAATATCGGTGCTTCACCACGAAGTCCCAAGATTCATTTCTTTGATGGACGCATCGATCTTCTTCATTAAACCCTCTTATTCCAAAAAAGCGTCTTCTCCAACCAAACAAGGCGAAATCATGGCAATGGGAATCCCATTAATTTGCAACGCACACGTGGGAGACACTGATCTCATCGTTAATAAATATAAGTCAGGGATTGTCATTGATGCATTCGACAGGGAAACGTTTATGAATACTATTATCGATCCTCAAGATTTTGATTCAAACAAAATTTCTGAAGGAGCCAAAGATTATTTTTCACTCACAGAAGGAGTTCAACGGTATTTGAGCGTTTATAAAGCTGTTTGTGAGTAAGCGAATTATCTTCATAGCGCCCTATCCTCATACTCAAGCTCCTTCTCAACGATTCAGATTTGAGCAGTACCTTGGAACGCTTGAAGAAAGCGGATTTGAAATCGAAGTGCATCCCTTTCTAAGTGAAAAAGACTGGGCTCCGTTGTACAAGGAAGGTTCGTTTCTTCTAAAGGCTTTTGGAATGCTCCGAAGTTTCACAAGACGTTTCGGGCTTCTCTTTAAACTAAGAAAATTCGATTTCATTTTCATCCATCGCGAGGCTTCAATGGTTGGACCTCCCGTTTTTGAATTTATAATTGCAAAGATCCTTAATAAGAAATACATCTATGATTTCGATGATGCCATTTGGCTTCCAAATTATAGCCAGAGCAATGCCAGGTTTCATAAACTGAAAACGTATGGAAAGGTGAAACATATTATTCGCTGGGCAGATCAGGTTTGCGTCGGAAATGAATTTTTAAAATTTTACGCTCTAGATTTTAACCCGAATGTTCAAGTCATCCCAACGACTGTAGATACTATCAATGTCCACAACAAAATGACAGACCATGATTCAGCCGAATTGATTATCGGATGGACTGGAACGCATACAACAATGGAATATTTGCCCTCTTTGGTCCCCGTTTTAGAAAGGCTTGAAAAAGAGTTTAAATTTAAATTCAGGATTATTTCGAACCATCCACCTCAATTCGAATTGGGTAGTTTGGAGTTTGTTAAATGGAACAAAGACACTGAAATTGAAGACCTCTCGAAGATCAATATTGGCGTCATGCCCTTAGAAGATTCTGCTTGGACAAAAGGCAAGTGCGGATTTAAGGGACTTCAATACATGGCCTTGCAAATTCCTTCGGTAATGTCAAACGTAGGAGTGAATATTGAAATTATAGATCACGGAAAAAATGGATTCCTTTGTGAGTCTGCGGATGATTGGTATTCAACTCTTCATGAGCTGATGTCAAAACCTGAGTTGAGAAAAAGCATCGGTATCGCTGGCCAAGAAACGGTCAAAAACAACTATTCTGTCGAGGCCAACAAATCAAAATACATAGCCCTTTTTCAATGAAAATACTCTTTGCAACTTCCAATCAAAACAAGGCAGCGGAAATTTCCAAAATGCTACCAGAACAGTTCGAAATCCTAACATTAAAGGATATCGATCACACAGAAGACATTCCTGAAACATCTCCAACGATCAAAGGAAATGCGATGCAAAAGGCAAATTTCATTCTGGAAAATTATAAAATTGACTGCTTCGCGGACGACACTGGACTGGAGATCACTGCGCTTGATGGAGAACCCGGAGTTGTATCTGCTCGATATGCCGGAGAACAACGAAGCGACGAAGACAACATGGCCTTGGTATTGAATAAACTGGAAGGCCAATCGGATCGATCAGCTCAATTCCGAACAGTGATTGCACTCAACATTCGAGGCATCCAATTCGTTTTTGAAGGAATCGTAAAAGGGCAGATTCTAAAAGAAGGTCGAGGTGAAAATGGCTTCGGATATGATCCTATTTTTGAACCTGAAAATTGTGGCAAATCGTTCGCTGAAATGGACATGAAAGAAAAGAACTCATACAGCCACCGAGCACGTGCTTTCGCCAAAATGATCGAATACCTTAGTCTCAATCAATAAGGCCTCAAACCTTTTAAAACTGATCTCTTTTGTTCCTTTTGTGGCGAATATGTAATTCAAAATCATATTTCGTTAAGTTCTACACAGAAGATTGCTGTTCCTATAGAAGTTTAGCCCCTAGAAACTTGTCTTTTTTTTTGTCAAACGGTACATTTGTAGCCTGATTGAATTCAGTATCGAATTCCAATCAACTCATCGGGAAAACAAAACCAACTATGGCAAAAATAATTTATACGAAAACGGACGAAGCTCCAGCATTAGCGACGTATTCATTTCTTCCTATCGTTGAAGCTTTTACTGCTTCTTCAGGAATCGAAATAGAAACAAGAGATATCTCTTTGGCTGGAAGAATAATTGCAACATTTCCTGAGAACTTAAATGATGATCAAAAAATTAACGACGATCTTGCTGAGTTAGGTGCAATGGTTAAACAACCGGATGCAAACATCATCAAATTGCCAAACATTAGCGCTTCAGTTCCTCAATTGAAAGCGGCGATCAAAGAATTACAATCAAGCGGATATAACATTCCTGATTTTCCAAATGATCCATCGAGCGACGTTGAAAAAGACATTCGCTCTAGATATGATAAAATTAAAGGAAGTGCAGTAAATCCAGTACTTCGTGAAGGAAATTCTGACAGAAGAGCTCCAAGAGCTGTGAAGCAGTATGCTCAAAACAATCCACATTCAATGGGAGCTTGGGCTTCTGATTCAAAATCACACGTGGCAACAATGTCAAATGGTGACTTTAAATCAAATGAGAAATCATTGACAATTCAGGAAACTGGAAATGTTAGAATTGAATTCGTTGATAATAATGGTTCAACAACTGTCCTTAAAGAGTCCACTCCCGTTTTAGCAGGAGAAATTATTGATGGAACTTTAATGAGTAAAAAAGCACTTTTAAGCTTCTTGGAAGCAGAGATTAAAGATGCGAATGACAAAGGCGTTTTGTTTTCATTGCACATGAAGGCAACGATGATGAAGGTTTCTGACCCAATTATCTTTGGACATGCCGTTTCAGTTTTCTTTAAAGATGTTTTGGACAAACACAGTTCAATTTTAAATGAAATTGGTGTTGATTTGAAAAATGGATTTGGAGATTTGGTTTCTAAAATTGCCAACCTTCCAGATGCAACTCGTCAAGAAATTGAAAACGATATTGAAGCGTGCTATGCAAACAACCCATCAATAGCGATGGTTGATTCTGATAAAGGAATTACGAATCTTCATGTTCCGAGTGATGTTATTATCGATGCTTCAATGCCAGCGATGATCCGTACATCAGGAATGATGTGGAACAAAGAAGGAAAAGCACAAGACACGAAAGCAGTAATTCCGGACAGCAGTTATGCTGGGATTTACAAAGCGACAATTGACTTCTG
The DNA here is from genome assembly GCA_034111925.1 of Crocinitomicaceae bacterium. Lineage (GTDB taxonomy): Bacteria > Bacteroidota > Bacteroidia > Flavobacteriales_D > Crocinitomicaceae > UBA4466. The sequence goes on along the minus strand of JAWUWJ010000067.1, from coordinate 2,270 downwards.
TAGAGAAAACGGAGCGTTCGACCCAAGAACTATGGGAACAAGCCCTAACGTCGGTTTAATGGCTCAGAAAGCAGAGGAATATGGATCACACGACAAAACGTTTGAAGTTCCTGGAACTGGAACGGTACAAGTTGTTGATCAAAATGGAACTACTTTAATTCAACACGCTGCTGAAGAAGGTGATATTTGGAGAATGTGTCAAGTGAAAGACGCGCCGATTCAAGACTGGGTGAAACTAGCCGTTGGAAGAGCAAGAGCTACTGGAACGCCAACAATTTTCTGGTTGGATGAAAACAGAGCACACGATGCTGAATTGATCAAAAAAGTCAATAATTATTTACCAAACCACGATACATCGGGATTGGATATTCAAATTTTATCACCTGAGGACGCGACACTTTTCACTCTAGCGAGAATGAAAGATGGAAAAGACACAACTTCTGTTACTGGTAACGTATTGAGAGATTATTTAACAGACCTCTTCCCTATTTTAGAATTAGGAACTAGTGCAAAAATGTTGTCAATTGTTCCTCTCATGAACGGAGGTGGATTGTTCGAAACAGGCGCCGGTGGATCTGCACCAAAGCACGTTCAACAATTCAATTCGGAAGGTCATTTAAGATGGGATTCACTTGGTGAGTTCCTTGCATTGGCTGTTTCTTTGGACCATTTCGGAACATCAACTGGAAACACAAAAGCGAATGTTCTTGGAGCAACACTGGATGATGCGACGGTTAAATTCTTAGAAAACAGAAAATCTCCTTCTAGAAAAGTGGGTGAATTGGACAACCGTGGAAGTCACTTCTATCTTTCAATGTATTGGGCTGAGGCTCTTGCAAATCAATCTGAAGATGCTGAGTTAAAATCTGCTTTCGAAGGAATTGCAACTGAAATGAAAAATCAAGAGTCCGCAATTGTTAATGAATTAAATGAGGCACAAGGTGAGACAATTGATTTGGACGGGTATTACTTTCCAAACCCAGATAAGGTTGCTAAAGCGATGCGTCCAAGTGCAACATTGAACTCAATTCTAAAATCCATTTCGGCAAACTAGAATTAAAAAATAATAGGCATAAAAAAAGGGGAAGCTAGCTTCCCCTTTTCCATTTCTTAAACTATTACTAGTCAATAACTGAACAAACTGATGTAATAGTAGTTACCCCACCATTAGCATTTGCCGCTCCAGCAACAACACTTGATCCTGCAGTACAAGCAGTCTCTACATCTTTCTTTTTACCATTTATGATTGTTGTAGCAGACGCAGTAGTTGACGTTGCAGGCTGTATTTCAACTCCACCAAATACAACAGCTGTTGTGTTGCTTGTAACTGTACATTGGCATGAATAATCTTTTTTACATGACGACAATGATATAACTGCTAAAAGAGCTATTCCTGTTCCTAAAATTACTTTTTTCATTCTATATTAATTAAGTGGTGTTATTAATATCACCTTGTTTATACTTTTTATTTATAATTTATCTTCTACCCAATCCTTTGCCATAACACCAAAGCCGTCATTTGACCAAACAGTCATTTCTCCGGACTTACTAGTGTAAACAAAAGCTGGAAAACTTCCTCCCGCGAGTTTTACCATAGCCTCAATGTTCTCGGCCAATTTTACATTCAATTCTCCCTTTGACTCCTCTATATACTTCTTCATATCAGAATCCTCTTGAGAGCAAACGATAAAATTTATGTCCTTCTTTGAATCAGCTCTATCCTTCATAACCTTCAAAGTCGCTATTGACTGAAGACAAAAAGGACAACCTGGAATTGTGATTACACTTAAAGTACCTCTTTCGATTTCTTTATGCGCAGTCTCAGCACTCTCTACTCGAAAATCATTTGAAAAATCGCCTTCGTAGATTGGATTTACAACAAAGTAAATTACAACCGGCAAAATCAATAAGACGAATGATGTATTCCGCATCCATCTCTTCTTTAACCTTCGACGAATTAAAAACACCAATAAAATCCCAAGCAATAGCATTAAGACAAAAGGCAATGATTTACTTAATGTCCAGCTAAAGCCAATATTTAGAAAAAAATTTTCCATAATAAAAAAAAGGGAGGAAAAAATCCTCCCTAAATCATTTAAATTGTAAATTACTGTTCAAAGTCTTCTTCCTTAATAAAAAAGAAGAAGACTTTTGAACTAATTCCGAAATACAAACGACGAATCGATTGCTTTTCTCATGATTTTTTAATGTAAACTAACGACTAGTTAGGTACACATGCTTTTAATGGAATAAGACCAGAAGCGCTAGTA
>JAWUWJ010000066.1:0-39188 GCA_034111925.1 Crocinitomicaceae bacterium | reverse complement strand
CGAACAGTTTTGAATGAATTATTGGATATTGCTGGGAACATCCCCGTATTTTATGCACCGGGGAACAATGATCCAAGAGGTGGAGATTATTATCCTTATTCAGATGTAAATTGTGAAACACCACTTGATTTGGCTCGAAGCAATTCGGGGTATCCAGCGCCAAATTCAACAACAATCTACAATTATGATGCAGCTTACGGATATTACGCAGCAAGTGCATTTGACGGGCATCGTGTAATTGGTTTGAATTCAGTAATGTTTAGCGGAAGTCACAATTCTGAATACGATCCGCATTGTTCATTTGATACGCTTAATCAAGAAGAAGAGAGTCTGAAACAATTGAAATGGTTGAGAGAAGAATTGGAAGCCGCAAAAACAATGAATCAAAAAGCATATTTGATTATGCACATCCCACCGGGCATTGATGCTTATAAAGGCACTGGTATGTGGAAACAACAGGCGTGGGTAGACTCTTTATTAATGTTCTCAGATGACTATTCTTCTACCATATCAGGTGTGTTCTTTGGACATACGCACATGGACGAAGTAAGGCGTTTCACAAGACCTAGCGATCCAAGTAGCTTCTCAGCGATAGCGATTAGCGCACCGGGAGTGAGTCCCATTTTTAAAAACAACCCAGGATTCAAAAAGGTCTACATCAATGCCGACTATGAACCGATTGATTTCACAACACATTATACTTCAAGAATTGATTCTGTTTGGGGTATAAACAATACTGCATGGGGCGATAGTTCATACACTTTCTCGGGAAATTATGGAAGTGGAAACACCATTAAGGAAACGTTATCACAAATGACGGCAGAAGAATTGTACCAGAAGATGATTCAGAAATATATGGTGTTAAGTGTCTACCAATCAACGAGTACGCATGTTAAACAAGGAATAACGGTCGATTGATCTTGGTTTTCGCATGATTAGAATCACGGATTGATAGATCAATGGCTTCAAAAAGGTATTAATTGAATAAGTGACAATATTGTAAGCTTTCTGGTAGAATAGCATTCTGTTAACTTCATTTATGATAGCGTTCCAGAAACACTGAAGGATTGTTTTTTTTCGTAGATCACTCTGAACCATTGTCGATTATTCAAAACGGATAAATTATTTTTCGAGTCTAGGGTCAAACAGAAAATTGTAGGTGTGTTCGATTTTGATCTTTTTAAAATCTTTGTGTCTAGGATTGATTAAAAAATTAAAATCTCCTTTTACACTAGCGCTTGGTACTCTCATTACGGCATATTCATTCTTCATAATGAATTCATCTCCGATATATTGCGCAATTTTTGTTTTGGGTATTGAATCCCAGCCCTTTGGAAGGTTGTTAACGGGCAAATTAAATACATCAATCCTGTCAGGAATTAATATTTCAACCATGTGATAATCCTTGGGTAAGATTCCATTAGAAACATGGACTGCTACTTCGGCTGAAGCCAATGCTCTGGAGCTGGCGGTATAGATTAATTCAATTCCTTGTGAATTCCATCTCTCTCCTCGAATAGCAGAACCAAAACCAGACAAAGTATCTTTATATATTTCTCTACTTAGCCTAAAGACTTCCATTATGTAAAGATTCCATATTCTATACTATGCAATTCGTCCATGATTAAATCTTTACCATAAGACGAGTTTAAAAGGTTGATGGGTTTTTCAAACCCTAGAGCCTGAGAAGAGCTGTTTAACCAATTTTGAAAATCATCAGCAGCATCAAACACTCGATATCCGGAGCTAATAACTTCCGCTAACTCCAATATTCTTTCACTCTGACTTGATTTAAATATGTGATTTTCTACGTTGTTATACCTAGATAATGTGCGTGGGCTAATGTCTAGAAATTCTGACCATTGTTCATCATTGAAAGGTGAATTATCTCTTATTTCTTTAAATAAATCGTAAGGAATTCCTTTTCGAATGGCTTTCGCTACAAATAGCTTATCGTTAAACAAAACTTTATAGGTTAGTGTTGATTCGGTAAGCTTTTCTTTTGTTAATGATTTAATAAATAATTTTAGTTGTTCTGTTACGCTATATGGTCTGTCAATGGGGTTGGTTAGTTTATCGTAAATTGAAAGGTTAGAGGCATTAAGGCTAAGAGTGACGTCTAAAGATGAGCTATAGCTGGCCATCTGTTCGTTAACTTCTTGAATATTTTTTGAACTATCTTTTTTGGCCATTGCTTTTTATTTACTTCTTAGACATCTGTCCATAAATATACGACACATTTCCTGAAATTCAAAGGTATTCCAATTTTTAATAAATATAAAATAGAATGATTTATTGATATTTATCAAATATACTGGTGCTTTCCGTTCATTTATGATTGATAAAATAATAGTAAACGTTAAGCGCGAAAATTGAAAACAGGCGGGATTCTGTAAAATTAGATCATCTCAAATGAATGATTCTGACAGTTATACAAATGTTATTGGCTTACTTTTCAAGAGCTATTTCTCTGTCTTATATTTCTGATAAATCCACCAACCGGCAAAGATCATTAGAAATTGTATTGCGAGTCTTATTAAAGCCACCGTTTTAGTGCCAATGAAAGGTTCATCTTTGAGCATGTCCCAAAGGTGAATAGGCAAGAAGGCAATCATCAAAGCCATAAAAGCGAGTCCACCCAACTTCCTGAACTTTGGAACGATCAACGCCAAGCCAATGGCCGCTTCGGCAATGGTAGCTAATAAGTTCGCTGCAAATTCTGGAATAAAACTCGGGATGAGTTCTGCATACATTTCTGGAGAAGTAACATGGCCAGTGGCTCCGAAAAGCATTGCTATACCAAGTATTACGGGGATAATTTTCTTCATAGTGACTGGTTTGAATTGGCGTATAAAATATGCTGAGTGAATTACTTCACTATAAATCGTAATGCGCGCATTCTTTTTCCTTGGGACACCTTTAGGAAATACATTCCGCTAGAGAGCTCGTAATTAAGAGTAGAAGAGTGTTTGCCATTTGAAACAAGTACTGTCTCCTTACGCACCACAGAGCCCATTACATCAACAATTTCTAAGTTCAACTCCGAACCATCAAAGCCGTTAATATTAAGAACAAACTCACCGTTATTTGGATTCGGAAGCAATTCAATTTCAATGTCTTGTATGTTATTTAAGTCTTGCAATCCAAGTACAATCATTGAGTCAGGTTGAAGATCAGTTTGCCATATACCTCTTCCAAAAGTTGCAGCGTACATCTTTCCTTCAGCATAATTAATGTCAATTTCACCGATAATTACATTGGGTAAGTTTATGTTATACGGAAGCCATACTGATAGCGTATCATTTGAGAAATACACACCGATATCAGTTCCAACATAAACGGTGTTGTAGAATGAATTATCCACGTGCACAATACTATTCGTTGGAAGATTGGGTAAATCGTATGTTACATTCGTCCAATTATCGCCACCGTCTGTCGTATGGTATATGTGTTCTCCAGGTTCAAATCCACCCGTAACAACCCATGCACTCATTGGATCATTGTCGTCTACTTCGACATAAGTGAAGTACAAACCATCCGGTAATCCAAGTGTTTTATTGGACCAAGATGAGCCTCCATCATTACTCACCCATAACTCACTTAATTGATTGTATGAGTGATAGATACGTTTCGCGAAGTAGATGTTGTTAGGATCGGATTGAGATACATTAAAATGCGATGAAGGAGAAGGAACACTCGCCCCAGGCATATTGCCAAAATTGGACAATTGTGTTGTGAAATCATTCCCAGGTGAAGCGCTGTATAGGTTTCCGTATCCCGCATACACAGTACTTGTTGTGCCCGGTTTGTACATGAAAGGAGTTACCCATTCGCCGTCTTCACTGTTTGGACCGTCCATTTGTGAGCCATTTCCACCACCGTTATCAGAATATATAATTCTACCGTATTGACTTGATCCATAAATAATGTCAGGATCAGTAGGGTGGAGCATGGTGTTCATTCCGTCTCCACCAAAGAGATTGGACCAATTTCCATTGTTATTGAAGTACGTTGAATTGTCTTGAGCTCCAGCGCTAAAATTCCCAGGATTCCCTTCGCTGACAGCAACTCTATAAAAAGAACTCGTCTGCATTCCGTCACTCATGTATTCCCATACCGTTGGCCAGCTATAGCCAGGTATATTGTTGGCATCGTCCCATGAACCGATAGCGATATCACTCGTTCTAATAAGTCCGCCATCATTACAGACATAAAATTTATTGTTCAGCGGATTGAATTTGAATTGATGCTGATCTGCATGAATCCCTGGTCCAGCATAGTCCCACCACATTGAAACTCCGTCGAATGTGGTACCGCCATCTGATGAGCCCCAAATGTTTACGCCTCCTGTATAGATTGTGTTTTCATCCAAAGGATCGACCAACAAAGCGAGGTCATACCATCCTTGGCCTCCAGATGATCCACCTTCGTACCATTCAAGTATGTTTTTCCCTCCAGCATCACTAAACGTCCAATTCAGGCCCGCATCGATGCTGCTGTACAATCCATAAAACCCACTAATACTATCAGCGGCTATTGCATAAATGTGATTTGAATTCGTTGGAGCGATCGCAATTTCAATTCGCAAAACAGCTCCTGTTAAAGGAATCCCTGTATTCAGCCAATTCCATGAAGCACCGAAATTGGTAGACTTCATTATGCCCGCGGTTCCGTTGTCAGAGTTCTTAAGATAGCCAGCTGATGCATAAAGTGTTTGTGGATCATTAGGATCCGCTTTCAAGTCACGAATCAAGCTGTCATTTACCATCGTCCAATTGCTTCCGGCATCATTTGAGGTCCAAATGCCACTAATTCCGGCGGCTACAAGACTATTTGAATTTGCTGGATCTACAAAAACTCTTCTCATTAACGAACCATCCAAGGCGGTTAATTGATATGTGAGACCTGTTGGACTCCATGATGATCCTCCATCGGTTGTTTTGAAAACGCCCATTCCATAATGAGAATGTCTTTTTCTGTCGTCAAGGTCAAGCCCAGAGTCAAGGTAGGCGTAATCACCAACACAGATATAGATAATATCAGGGTCATTTGGATCAACAGCAATATCACTAATTCTCATAACAGGCAGATCGTCTGTTAACGGCGTCCAATTTTGACCGTCATCATCGGTTTTCCAAACACCTCCTTGAGCAACGCCAACCCAATAAATGTTAGCATCAGTAGGGTGGAAGGCGATACAATTAATTCTTCCCATTCCTTTCGTCATTGAGTTGTCAGCGCGTGAATCTGGGCCAACTGGAATCCATCCAGACATTTTCGAACTGCCATTTAATTTCAATTGGCTAACACGAGTTGCTTCGTCATAAAAGACAGCACCATCATAGAAATTCCCTTGTGGATCAACTCTTTTCTTGAACTCGTCCATCCAACGGTGCTCTGCTTTCCAACCTTTAGTTTGCTCCATGTCTTCACGAGCAACTTTTGATTCAATCTCTTTCTCAATAGTCGTGTATGTTCCTTCTTGACCGAAACAGCTAAGCACTGACAATTGCAACGCCACTACTAAAATCCCTTTTTTATAATTCATCTCCGTTTATGATTTGATCAATAAGTTGTTCTAATTTTCTAATTCCCTGTGGTTCAAGCCTGTGGTATAGTACCGTTACGCTTTTCTCTCCTGTGGTGTAAATTAGTTCTTTTCGTTGGGTTCCATTTCCAGAACTTCCATATTCTGAATCCAAATTATACCAGTCTATGGATCCTACAAGCACTTCAATTTCCTTAAGCTTGGCTTTGGAGAGTTCGCCTATTTTTTGTCCTATAACCTTAACTCCATGAATTCCTTTGTAATCGAACCCACCTGAACTCTGAATTAGAATCTCATAGGAGTCACAAACGTCCATACAGCCGCCTTTTTTGAGTGAAAGAGACCATTCTGTTGATTCACTCAATTCTTTGGTGCTGCCGCATGACGTAATAAGGCCAAAGCAAAAGGCCAATGCGAGAAATACAATTATTTTAATGTTAAAAGTCATAGGTCGAAGTTAGTAAATAATGTAACGGCCGACCAAGCTGTACTTGGTGATTTTAATCCAAAATGGCTGTGCTCCCTGACTTTGATCTTATTCCTTTAATCAATAACCAGAATGTAAATGACAGCTCCCCAACAACAGAGAATACTAGAAAAACTGCATTAATTCCGCCAATGATCTCACTTTCTCCAAAAGTAATTCCTAGAAGACTTTCCCCAAAGTAACCAAAGCTGCCAATAAGCATAAGTAGACCGATCGTTTTCGGAAAGAAACCAGCTTTAAAAACCAAATAACCAAGAACCAATAGGTGTACAGCAAAGAACAATCCCCAAATGTAAACACCGTATTGATGCATGTCTAATGAAAACAAGACCATTGATTCTATTTGTTCAGGTGAAAATGAACTCATATAATCAGCTCCATTTAAAAGCATCAATGGAATGGCAAATACAACCAAATTCATTCCCATGATAACTCCCATGGCCATTCGTGAAAACAAGGCGACCATAGACAATGGTTTGTTTACTTTCTTTAACAATCGGTATAAGATTATGGTCAATAAAATTTCGAGTAAAAAGACAACGGAATCTGCTACAAACCCAACTTTATAAAGGTCCTGATTCTCTAATATATTCTGTACTGTCGAAGTTGAATCTCCTGTCGAGACGAGAAGGGTTGGTAAGTAACCGATACTAAAACCACCGGAGATTGCAATGATAAGGTATAAAAGTCCTGCTAGTCGCGCCAATTGCTTTTCTGATTTCATGATAGTGTTATTTAATAATTAATAAATGTGTTTGAAATATTTTGTTTTAGTGTTTCAAATCTTAGACAAATTTAGAGCAGATGAATTGAGATTTAGTTCGGGTTTACATGCAGCTAGTTCTGATTTGTAAACCCGAACTTATGACCAACTATTCAATAGTGCTGCATGAGATAGAACCCTTGGAAACGTTTCACTATTCCTTTGGTGGAGAATACACGAGTAATGCAGTAGGAAATACCCCCAGTTATTGATGTGTTTTGCAACAATTGCGCAATAATTACAGTATAAATACCATTGACAAACAAGAGGTTAGTCCTTAACTTGGCACGTAAAAATAAGAATATGAGTGAAGAGAAACTGGGGCAAAAGGAAGAATTAGAACGGAAAAAATTACAAGCGGAAATAGATGCTATAAACCTTCCTTTTTATAAAAGGCCCACTTTCTATGCTGCTCTAATCCCAGTCGTTTTTGGAATTATGGGGCTTATGTTTACCTCGTGGTCTGGTTTTTTCGATGTCAAGAGAGAACAAATCGCTGTGGAAAAAAGTCATCTTGAATTGGATGTAAAACAACTTAAAATCGATAGTATTGACTTGATAACAGACTATGATAATAAAAAGGCTGAACTTGAAGAGAGGTACCAGGGGTATAGAGATGCATTGAGCAAAGAGAATGACAGTATAAGTGACTCAACATCAGCTAGAATAGCGGCAATTGAATTGGTGAATGCAGACCTAAGTGAGGCACTGGCGGAGAACCTTAAAAACCTGAGTAACGGAACACTAAAAGAGGAAGATTACAAAAAGAAACTACAGGATAGTTATGCTCAGGAAAAGGAGTTGCTGGATGATATCGATGCCTTTAGACTCAGTATTGCAAGAAGCGATAAAAAATACAAAGCCCTGAAAGACGATTATACTGCATTGAATAAAATGAACTCTGATTTTAAAAAATCGCAAGAATCTTGGGTAAACGTTAAAAAGACCAAACCTCCATTTGATAAGAGAGTGCTTTTGTACAGTGAAAATGCAGTAGGATGGTATAACAATGCGCGGGTTGGCTATTTCAGTAGCGCGAATAAAGCATATTACATAGTAAACGGTAGAGATGCTAGTTTAACAAAGCAGGTCACGCACTGGAAATATATTGTGACGCCAAAATAGTTATACCTACTCTGTAGAATTGACTTAACAGTGTGACAGCACTATAATATGGAACTAGAAGTTACTTTCGAATAGGTCGATTTGCCTTTCTTTTGAGATTACTGAATTCAAATAATTAAATGGAATTAAATCTTTTTCTAGATATTCAATAGCACTGCTTCTCAGCGTATTTAAGATTGTATTAAGATAATCTTAAGTTGACAAGTAAATAATGTATGTTTAATTTCCACCTATTTCTCCTGCAAACTTGTTCTCTATCAACTTTCCAATATATCGATTGTCACCTAGAATGAATAGTTGAATTTTCTTAACCATAACACAGGTTTCCATAAGAAGGCCAAGAATCTCTCGATCACCATTAAGTCAATGCTCTTCAGTAGCTAAGGTTGTATTGGTAGTTTGGTAACTTTGATTTTAAACTACTATTCTCATTCCGAGAGACACTCTTTTTTTAATGATTTCAATAAGTGTTCTAGTTGATCGATATAAGTTTTAGTATTTGATTCAATCTTAACTCCTGATTCTATTGATTTTGCTAAATTATAAAGTATGTCCTGACCCAAATGCATTAAGGATGGTCTCATGCTATGGCAAATTCCAATTATTGTTTCATATTTCTGATTTAGCAAAGCTTCATTTAATTTAATAAGACGAAGTTCAGATTCTTGAATAAAAATCTTGGTTAATTTGATTTGAAATTCATCATCATTTGATGTTAAATCAATTTGATTTTGCTTCATTATTGTCGGCTCTCCCAAACAGGATTTGATCCTAGTAAATAAGTCTTCAATGGAGTAGGGCTTCGCTAAGAAATCATCCATCCCATTCGCCAAGCAAATCGATTTGTTTTTATCATCAGCATTGGCAGTAAGAGCGATTATCGGACGGTTTTGATGCAGTTTAGATCTTCTTATTCTCTTCGTTGCTTCAATCCCATCAACTACGGGCATTCTCATGTCCATTAGAACAATATCTGCAGAGTTAGATGACAAGTATTCAATGGCTTCCAAACCATTAGACACAAGGTGAAATGTAGCCTTAAGTTTTTTGAGATTGTTTTCAATTAAAAATTGATTTGCCTTATTGTCTTCAGCAACTAAAATATGGATGCCTTCAAGAGAGATTTCTTGATTCGTTTTTCGTTCTGGCAATCGATCATTATTTGCTAGCCTAGACAGCTTGAGATAAAACTCGAATGTTGTATTCCCCTTTTCAGATACCACTTCGATTTCACTCCCTAATAAGGCCAGTATTTTTTCAACAATTGGAAGCCCCAGACCAGTGCCACCATACTCACCGTTCATGTTATTATTTGCAAGTTCAAAATTTTTGAAAATTGATTTTAGGTTTTCTTGCGGAATACCCATGCCAGTATCAGATATTCGAAAGGAAATAATGTCCGAGTTAAATGACGAGCTAACTAATTTCGCGTCTAAATTAATGCTTCCTTTTGACGTGAATTTTATAGAATTAGACAATAAATTCTGGATTACCTGTCCGAGTTTTAAATAATCGAAGTGGTAGGCATCATTTTCAGGTAAATCTAAGTTGAGGGAATATGAAAGACTTTTTTCATTCGCTCTATTTTTATGGAGTTCGAAGTTCTTTTCCAAACATTTTGTCAACGAGTAACTTGATGGATTCAATGAGAATTTTTCCGCATCAATTTTGGATACCAATAACAATTCATTGATCAGAGTTAAGAGCCCTTTCCCAGCGTCTGTTACATGTTCAAGTTGTTCATAAAGCGTATGATCATTGATGGAGCTTTGTAAAAGTTCGGTAATTCCAATAATTGCATTTAATGGAGTTCTAATTTCATGACTGATGTTTGCAATAAACAAATCTTTAGATTTCAATGAATCCTCGGCTTTAGTTTTTGCCAATACTAAGTCTCCTTCAAGTTCTTTTCTTTCTGTTATATCAAGATGAATCCCAACAGAACCTTGTATTCTATTATATTCATCGTAAAACGGAGCGGCACTGATTAAGACCCAAACTCTCTCTCCATTTTTTCTAATTATTTGCAACTCATAGACATTTGAAACTTCTGTAACTCTATTTTTCGTTTCATTTTTCATGATCTGCAGGCCTTCTTCATCCAGCAAGAAATCACCTTTTTTCCCTTTCAGTTCTTTAGCAGTGTATCCGGTCAAATCACAAAATTTAGGGTACGCTTTGGTGATTATTCCTTCAACATCAACTTCCAACAGCCCAAGCTCCATATTTTCGATTATTGATCGATACTTTTCTTCACTTCTCAATAAGGCTTTTTCGAGCTTTTTACGGTCTGTGATATTCCTAGCTGTTACATTGTAAACTACCTCATTGTTCTCGTCAAGTTCATTAGATTCCACGTTTTGACCGATCCAATATTCAGTACCATCTTTAGCAAGGACAGGGAACTCCGTATAGGTTGAATCCAAGTTTTGTTCCATCTGAAACTTATAAAAGTTACTGACTTGTTGAATGAATTTTTCAGGAATCAGATCTGTGAACCTCATCACTAGAAGTTCTTCCTCCGAATGTCCAGAAAATTTCACTGCAGATGGATTTACGTATAAGAATTTCCCACTGGAATTGATACTATAAATAATGTCACTCGAGTTTTCAATGAAGTCTTGGTATTTCTTTTTTTGGCGGTCCTTTTCTATAAGTAAACGATTCTTTTCGGTCACGTCTTCTATAATAGCAACTCTACTTGGGATCTCATTGTAAAGAATTGAATTCCCAGTTATAACGACATCAAACAGTTCTCCATTCGCATCAACATGTTGCCAATTCGAAGATAATGAAGACGTTAATTCCTTTTTTTTTGAAAAATAAGACTTGAGTTTTTTATTTTCATGATTAGGGTGTAAATCATGAATGGTCTTTTGTAAAAACTGAATTTTGTCGTAGTGGTATTTTTTTATTGCTGTAGAGTTAACATCTAAGATTTTAAGTGTGACTCTATCATAAACAATTACTGGAAAAGGGTTCTCATTAAAGAGAATGTTTAATTGATCAGCACTTTTCTTTATTTCTTGAGTTCTCTCTTGAATTTCTTTTTCCAAATTAGTATTTAACTCTAAAAGGTTCTCGTTTACTTTTAAGAGTTCTAGGCTTTTAACCTCCATGATCCGTTCGGCCTCTTTACGAGCCGTACGTTCTCGTTTCAGGATTCGTTCAAATGTCGCCTTATCCGTCATGTTACATGCGTTTAATACTAAATATCACATTGGATTCACTGATTTTATTCACTTCTACTTTACCTTTTTCATTGAAGTTTTTAAAGCATCCTAGGATCAGCCCATGAGCAAATTCAGACATTTCTCTTTTGGAAGAATAAACCATCGTCAATTCATTTTCTGAATGCCTTTCAGTGACAAAGGAAGGGAGTTCGGCATTTGGATATAATTTCAAAACTTCCTTGTGAATGTATGAATGCACCAATTCTAGAAATGACAATGAATCATCAATTTTTTCAAAAAGGGCTGGGTAATGTTTTTTGAAACGACCAAATAGATGTTCGCCATAGATTCTAAACAATTCCACTTTTGATATTCCTGTGGCTAGACTCAGTTGTTCTACCAAAGCGAATATTTCCAAGTGATTGTAAATACCAATTGAAGTATAAGCGCCTCCATACTCTAGCTGGCTTCGAACAATTATATCATCAGCCATTTTTATACTGAATTCAGATTCAACCATTTCAATAAACTCGGTAAATACTATTCCTTTCATATTGTTTCGTTTAAATCACTTTCTGCAGGTTTATCACTCAGAAGCCTATAAATAGTAGACTTTCCTATTTTTAATCGATCCGATACCAGAATAACATTGTTATTATTATTTCTGAGTAACCTTAAAATTATTTGATCATTAATCTCTTTTAGAGAACTTCCACTATTCACGATATCATCAATGCCTTGTCTTTTACTGAATATAATATCCTTTGAACCGATGTGATCCGAATCCTTCATTACACAGGCCAATTCCATAATAGCTTTTAATTCTCTTACGTTGCCTGGAAACTTATACTGACTAAGTTTAGATTGTGCTTCGTTATCTATTACTATAGGAGAGAGGTGATTTGTACTACAATACGAATCAACAAAATGTTTGGCTAGGATTAAAATGTCATTGTCTCTTTCGATCAGTTTTGGGAGATGTATTGGAAGCCCAATCAGTCTGTAATAAAGATCTTCTCTGAAAAGTTCTTTTTGAACTAAAACGCTAAGGTCTTTGTTGGTCGCACAAATTATTCGACAGTCAATATTCTTATTCTTATTCGTTCCGAGTTTAGTCACTATACGTTCTTGAATGACCCGTAAAATTTTCACCTGAATGTTCAAGCTAATTTCTCCAATTTCATCTAAAAATATAGTTCCCCCATGGGCTTCTTCAAATTTCCCTATCCTATCCGAAATAGCCCCTGTATAAGCACCTTTTATATGTCCAAACAGTTCACTTTCTATAAGTGATTCAGGAATAGAAGAGAGGTTTACCGCAACAAAGGGTTTGTTTGCCCGTTCAGAATTAAAATGAATCGCTTTAGCGACAAGTTCTTTTCCAGTCCCTGTTTCTCCTGTAATGGAAACATTAATTAAACTCGATGAAGCTTTCTCGATATAATTAAATACGCCTTTCAGGGCTTTACTTTGTCCTATAATAGAATTTGAAATCTTGTATTTGCCTTCTACTTCAGATTGCAAATAGTCAATCCTTGATTCAAGTGATTTCGTTTTAAGCAGACTAGACAGCGATTGAATAATCCGGAATTTCGCCTCATTGTTTTTCACGATGTAATCATAAGCACCATTATTCATCATTTTAATGGCAGTATTCACATCTTCTTGTGCGGAAACAATAATTACCGCAGTGTCTTTCGACTCAAGTTTAATTCGATTAAGCGTTTCATCACCCTTAAGATCAGGCAGGTTATAATCAAGTGTGATTAGGTCAGGTTTTGTTTTTAAAAGCTTGAATACTTCAGCAGCTGTAGAAACTTTCGTAATGGAGTGTTCGTCCTCCATTAACAAATGGTGGCTGATATATTCGGCGTACCAATTGTCATCCTCAGCAACAATTATTTTTAATGGTCTCATAGTATTAAAGTTAATTAATAATACTATGCGTGCCTATGTTAATTCGAGTAGAATTCGGTGCTATTTACCATAGAGAGTTTGCTAATGAATATTTACAACTCATCCCCGAACATCAGAGCTATAGAATGTCCCATTTTGGGAAAATATTACGTCGTATTGGTAAACTAAGAAATGCGTATAATCAGTAAGTTACTGGTTATCAATGGTATTTGTTTTTTGGATACTAAATTGAATAAATGGTGGAAAGGATTCAAAGTGAATGACCTATTATAATTTATAATGTTCCGCCAATGAAAAATACATTTAAAACTTTATCACAACAAGTGCTGGATAAGAGCAAGGTGAATAAAGAAAAGTAACAATAACTGAGTACAGTGTTGATTGTCAAGAAACGACTGTTTAATTCAAATAGTTGGTGAGCGAAACATTTAGTCAGTTGTTAAGCAATGAGATAGTAGCAGCAAGCTTTAGATAGAGAGATTATTCTCTCAGAGCAATAGGATAGAACAAAATAGCATAGTAGTGCTATTGATAATTTTAACAATCTAGGGAGTTAAATGGATCCCTATTCGCTCGTTAAAGAGATCGTCTTATCGCGATCTCTTTTTTTATGATTTGCTTTTGGCAGAACTACACTTTTAATCAATTCAGACAAATATTATGGAAAATCAAAAAACACAAAGCATATTGAATAATGGATTAGTCACTTATTTAAAGTCGGCCAATGACGTAGAACCTTTCTTACGAGGCTATATGGGATTAACCAGCAATAGGTTGAGACCATTGATCTTCAATGACCTCAAAACAGTCGAGAATCAACATCTTAAAAACAAGTATGTTGATGTATTGAGTCGATTTTGTTTTCGCTTCAAAAAAATTCAAAAAATGACGATTGAAGGAATTACATTTGAGAAGAGATTGAGCGAATTAATCAATTGTTTTCCAGGCTTGCAGTATTTACTAACTGTCGATATAGAAGCTTATCCTTCAGTAACCATTTTACAAAATTTATATGTATTGATTTCTGGACTTATTCGCAAGCTCGTTAAACATGAAAGTATTAATTGTTTGGCCTTAGACGTTAGTATAATTGAAAATTCCACTTATGTGGGTATCACTCATGATGAAATAGGGATTCAATTCGATCAATTTAATTCACCAAAAACCTCAGGAATGTTTTCTTGCGGTATTTATTCAATTATTCTTGACACTGGATCAATTACCATAGAGAGTTGCTAATAAATAACTACTTATAATTTAACAAAAAAGGGACAAGAGTATTAATCTTGTCCCTTTTTTTGTTTCCGTGAATGGTGTGCAGTAAAGTATTAAGCGCCCCTTTTCTTGTTGAAAATAATGTTTTTTACAGCCATAACAATGAACTTTAAATCTACTAAAACTCCCTTTTTATTTAATAGTAAATAATCCTCTTCAGCCATTAAAACAGATTCTTTTGAACTGACTTTATTGTATGCGACATACGGAGGGATACAACCCGGTTTTTGTGACAAACGTAATTTCTGAATGTGTTTCGGGATGTCTTGAAAATAACGATCAGTTACTGGTCGAACACCAAACAGTTTCATATCTCCTTTAAGAACGTTTGCCAATTGAGGAAGTTCGTCCAGCCAATAACGTCGAACAAATTTTGCCCAGGAAGGAACTCTGAAATCATTTGCTGGCTTACCATTGCTCCCATATCCATTTGTATTCACAACGTAATCCTGCAAATACTCAGAATAGGGGTGCATTGTTCTTATTTTGTAAACACCAATGATTTTGCCATTCTGACCAACTCTTGGAAATTTATAAATAAATCCATTGCTCGCTTTGGACTTTACATTAGGTTCTTTTACCTTTTTTACGACAAAGTACATGACACCATCAATGTCCTCTTCAAGTTCAGTAATTTTGAATCCGAACTTTATTAATCTCCCTAATACTTCTGCCTTTGAAAGTCGTTGATGCTTTCCCCTAGTTATTCCAAAATAAAGTTGTTTAAACCCATTCACTTTTGGGCATATTCGATGAAAAGTAAATTCGCCAATAGCTGACATCTTGCCGATTACAGGAACTTTTCCTATCCATTGACTTTCTTTACGTTGCTTATTTGTTTGAACAAAACCAATGAATTTACCATTGTCTTCTAGACTTTCATTGACGCGAATTAAAAAGGAATCTAATTTCGCAATCGAATTGAATCCTTGAAGACTCACCACATCTTTATAAATACCAGTATCCGTTGACAGATCCTTTGTCGAAAAAAGTAACTGGGTTTTGTACGATTCTGTCTCGATAAAATGCTCAACATAATCGTACCCTTTTGCACCTATTTTTTCAATGATTAATTCTTTACTCGTTTTTACGTCATCTCTTAAGGGCAAGTCCATTTGTTTGGACGTACTTTTAGTTACTTTGTTCGTCCAGAATACTTCTGGTACAGAAGATAAACTATAATTTAATGAGCTGTTGTTTGTTAGATAGTTGTAGCTCTTAACTTGATTGTTTCTTATACGTTGATGTACATTTTGATGATTGTTTTCCATGATAAATAATATTTAGTTCAACTTTTCTGAACGACTACATGGTATGATCAAATCATTCCTGGCCGTTTAGGTTTATTGGGTACACTAAACACTATATCACTCGCTTTCATTAAGATTAACAGGCTACTTTTTTATTCAAAAATCTAGAATGATTCGCACAATTATTCCAGTTTTTTTTTGGTCTCCTAAGGCGGGGAGTCCAAATTGAGCCGTTAATCTTTTAATCTGCCATATTTTGTTTTTTGAGGTTATTAAATGGATTCTAAACTTACGCGATGTAAGAATGATCGCTTATACTCGAGTTCGTTAAAAATGAGGATTGAAATTTTAATTGGTATTCATCTGAATACTTCATTGCCTCAACGCTTTCTGGATAGTTTGTGAAGAACCAAAAAAGGAAGTCAGAAACATTGATTTTTTCCGAGAGCATTTTTTGCCTTCTATGTTGAAAAATGGCTTCAAAATCATCCATTCTTAATATCGTTTCCAATTGACTTAACAAAGCATCGCCTTTTGAAATAGGAAATCCAAAGGTTAAGCCAAAGTGATGCTCCAGTTCCTCCAACACAGAAATTCTTCCAGAAAAACTGCTGTAGCGTAAAGAAGGAATACCAAGCATCGAAGCCTCAACACTCATGCTTTGACTGTCACATATTAACAGCTTTGCATGCGCTAAAATAGGATGCATGTCGTTTGCTTCAATATTGAGTAAAAGTGGAGCGTAACGCTCGTCAATTTTACCTTCAGCAGAAATTATTGGAGTGATTCTATTTTTCTTTAGCTGAGCAATAATTGAAATTAAAAGACCTTCGGAAATTCCTTTTATTCCATCGTCATGATAGGCGGTAAGCTGTGCCAATCGAATTATAGCATACTTTTTCGGAAGGCTATATTTCTTGAGTACATCTTTATTTGGTTTAAAGACATTTGGATGTAAATAAGCCAGTTTCATATATCCTTTGTAGCCTACTTTTTTCTTTCCCCAACGCCCAACTTTACAAACTTCAGGACAAAGAATAGTTGTTGTAAATGGATATGATAAGAGTGCTAGTTTTTTAATCACTTTATAGTCGTCTTCAAGAATAGTGATACAAGGAATACGCAAGAGCTTCCCAAGTTGAGCATATGATGCATCAGAGCTAATCAGCAAGTCAGGCTTGAACTTTCGTAAGGCTGGTAGTATTTTTCTATTCCTTTTTATTAAACCCGATAACGCAGCCATTTTGCTGTTCTTTCGCTCTTGGGGTTGAATGTTTGTGTATTCAAAAGAACTCGCCTTCAGAAGCTCTTCCAGGACATCCTTCTTTTTAATCTGAATAAGGACTTCATGTCCTTCATCAATGAGATCAGCAATTGTCTTCCTTACAAAAAGGAACTGTGCAGGATGTCCAAAGTAAAATGCAAATTTCATAATGTCTGTTTTTAGATGAATGACTATGCGCTAAGTGCACTTTTATATAAAGATTTAATAATTGTTGCGGTCTGCTGTAAACTCAGAAGTTTAGCCTGAATTTTATCTCTTCCTTGTGTTTCTCCATGTTTAATGGAGTAGTTAATACACTCTTCGAGCCCGTCAGTAACGGATTCCAAATTTTCCTCAACAAGTAAGCACCCTTTTACTTCATGAATTAATTCTCTTACTGAACCGACAGCTGTTGAAACAATAGGCCTATTCGTTGCCAGAGCTTCTTTGATCACTTGTGGTGAGCCTTCGCTAAAAGAGGTCATTAGCAGGCAATAACTGGCATTCAATAAGGAAGACACTTCATCCCTTGAGAAATTATTTAACTCCAAGAGTTCCATGTCCAGGGAAAGGCGCTCTTTCGTTTCATTGAAAGCCTTTATGGCTAGGTCACTATTTTTCACAGGGTTGTCAAAACTCGAACAAAACAGAACGTAATTTTTTGAACAATCTAGTTGCATTTTTTGTTTTGCTACTTTCATACTATGCGGAGTAAAAATGGATAAATCAACTCCACATGGAATTATCACGCCGCGGTCATTTCCTGCAAGGAACTTTAAATGTTCTGTTACATAAATTGATTTAATGCTTAATCGAGCAGTTAGCACAGAGATCCATCGTATTTTCATGTTGTTAATATCAGTTCCATGGAAGGTGGTTATAACTGGGATTCTTCTTTGAAGATTTGCAAGTAAACCCGACAGTCCATAATGTGCATGAACGAGATCTGGCTTCTCTGATCGAATCATTTTTTTTAGCAACTTAAGATGTTTTAAGTAACCAAAAAAACCACCATGGGTTATTGGAAACAGAACGCATTCAATGCCAATAGACCGCAAAGAATCCATTTGTTCCTGAATAAAAGGACTCAATTTACTATTGGCTGTTGAACTAACGATTATTACTTTCAAATTGTTGATTTTTAAGATTATTAAAATAACCCAGAGCAGAACCGATGAAAATGAATACGATCATTCTAAAAGTGATATTGTACATTTGACCGGCCACGGATGTCACAAATTGCATTATGAAAAATGAATAAAATATGGACTTCATAGTCTTTGAAAACTTATCTTCAATAACAAGTCCACGGACATACGATTTAAAGCGCCTCCAAATTTGAATGAACATGATAAAGTAGAGTATTAGGCCAACTATGCCTATTGTATTCAAAATATTGTTGTAATCGACATGTAATTGTCGATCTCCAAAAATTCCTCCGGCATAAGTTCCGGCAGAGTTAAACGCCTCCATTCCGAATAGACTTTTATCCAACGATTGAAAACTCAAGGCATCACTCCAAACATAAGATGTTTCGAGGTATCGTCCTTCTTTTTCCATAGAACCTTCTTCAAACCTGTCTGCACGAGCTTCGAATCGTTCATTAAGCATGCTCCCATAGATAGGGTAGGACAAGACCATAATTAGAACACCAATAACTGTAAACTTGAGTATTGCTTTGGTTTTTAAAGTCATGAAAGCATTAATCAACCCTCCACCAATCAATCCCGCAAGTGCAATTCGTTTTATGGAGAGCAGAATAAGAATCGCATTTAAAAAAGCCAAAATTGAAATGTAGATCTTACCTTTTTTTGTTTCAAAATGAAGAAGTACTGGAACCGACAGAATTGCATAGACAAACATATTCCAGTGATCAGATAATTGTCCCATATAGAACGTTTCTTCTTCACCTTCCTCGGTATACCTGGAGCTTCCCAATCCAAAAACAGTGCTTATTATTAGATTTATTATAACGATTAACAAGACTAACTTCATTGACTTGGCTAGAGGCTCAATCTTTTCCTTTGTATCGAAAAAATGATATCCTATCAATATGCAAAATATGGGAATGACTATCTTTAATGTGTTCAATAATGAAGCGACTAAATCGGAACTTATTAGTGAAATTGTTAGCGCATAAAACCCAAAAACAAAGACCCAACCATACGCTTTATGCTTTCCTGAGTACTTAATCATGAGATGAGTCAGTAGCAACGTCATAAGAGCTGCCTTCGCAAAAGCAACATTCTTAGTAACGATCAATAGAACGTCCATAACTAGGTTAATAGGGATGATATAGTTTATTATTTTTCGCATAATTAAATTAGTCGAACTCCTGTTTTGCGGTAAACGAATGTTTTTAGTAATAAAAAGGAAAGCAGTGCATTTGCTGAAATGGCTGCCACGCTGCCCATAAAACCAAATGCGTATGAAAACAGCGTACAAACTATAATATTCAAAGTGAGAACAATAAGGGTTCTGTAAAAGTTTGCCTTCAATTTTTCTGTCATTATTAGAATTGAGCCTCCCCATGAAATCTGAGCAAAGAAAAAGGTACCCACCATGGCGATAATAAATGCCGCATAAGTAGTTTCAAAGCCATCCTTTATTCGCAGAATGACAAATTTGTAGAAAGCAAGAAGCAGTAGAAATTGGAGCGACAATACGATCATATTGATAGATCTCAATTTATGAAGTTTAATGTTTAATTCTGCTATTGTTTTTTTCATCCAATGGTAGGAAATGATTGGGCTGATATTTTGCATCAATATCCCTGGGAAAACGTACAATGTTCGAACGAAAAAGGCGATAAAACTGTATTGTCCAGCTTCCTGGTCAGAAAGAAAATAAGCAACTAGGATAATGTCAATGGAGCTGTTAAATGTGGAGGTAATCTCTGAGACATAACTACCCATTCCAAAGCCGATGCTTTCGCGGATCAATTTTGAAGAAAATCCAAAATTAAAGTGTTTCATATTTAGCGAGATATTGACTAGAACCAACGTTCCTTCAATGAGAAGAAATGAAACCATCAAATGTTCAATTGAATATTGATATGTGCTACCAACATAAAACAACATTGCAAGCCCAGTCCATCTGTAAATGCGTTGAAAAGCAACACTTCTTTGTTTCCTGAGGCCAGAGTAATAGGCTCCGAAATTTTTATTTAAAGAGAATAGAGGTAAAGCCAAAAGCATTGTTGGTAATGTGCTTACCAACTCATTTGAGGACAATAAACTCGGGAAAAAGTGAATTACAACGAATAAAGCACCAGATAATCCAGAAGAGATAATTAGTGTTGTAAATACATTTGCTGTAAAAAGTTTACCCTCTTCCTGCTTACTTCTGGATTTTTCAGAAATCTTTTTTATCAGTGTATTGTTTAATCCTAGAGCAAATAAAGTAGATAAAATAAGGTAATACGCTAAAGACTGATTGAATACTCCCAATGAGGCTGTGCCATATTTAAACCCAATAAACAGGTTCAAAAACAATCCAGCTCCCATAGCCGATGCTTGACCTAGGAGTAACCATAAGGTATCAGTTCCAAATTTCGTTATGCACAATCGTCGTTTTTTCAATTTCCTTTATATTATTTACGTTTGATTTGTTGTTTTATAAGGTTTTTTAGTTGTCCGAACCATTTACTTGGATTTCCTGTAAACCAATGTGAGTCATCGTCTAATTTTCTTTTGCAATTGTTAAAAACTACTTGCATGTTACCGAGCCTACTTTTAGTAACATGATTCCGGATTGTTTTTAGCTCATCGGTGATTAATTTCCCCTCTTTACAGACGAGTAGGGTCATATCTGCATGCTGAACCAATAAAAAGGTGCCATATGCCTTGCCAATAGAGCGTGCGTCGATAATTACAAAATCATAATTGCTTTTTGCTTTATCTATAAGAGTCTGTATCCGAGGTCTAGAAATTAATTCATTTGGTTTCATAGGTGTTGGCCCAGAACTTACAAATGAGAGCGTCTCAAACTCACTAGAAGGGATAATGATATCTTTTAGGGATAGCGTTTCGTCCAATACATAGTCAGAAACTCCTTTCTGTGCAGGGTTTATTTGAAGGTGCTCTGCTAGTCCTTGATAGCGCAAATCAATATCAATCACAATTACTTTTTTATCAATATCTGCAAGTGCACGTCCAAGATTAACTGCAGTAAAGGTTTTGCCCTCCTTTGAATTCAAAGAAGTTATTAGAAGAGTTTTACAAGACGTTTCATCTGTACCAAACAATAAGCTTAGTTGCACTCGAAGCATTCTAAAAGAGATTGAAGTAGCATTGTCGATGAACTTAGAATAGCTGGCAACTTTTTCCTTTGAATCGGTAATCGATCCAATTACTGGAATTCCATAATTCTGAAATTCATCTGTGGACAGTACTTTGTTATTGAAGATAGCCTTCAAATAAAGGCCTAAAGTTGGAATTACCATACTTATTACCAAAATCAGTATGTAGATTATTCTTTTATTTGGTGAAATAGGAGAAGGACTGCTAAAAGCTTTATCAATGACTCTACCATCGGCAATTGTGGAGGCCAGTATTATTTCATTTTCTTCCTTTTTTTGCAAAAGAAATAGGTAAAGCGATTCGATAATTTGTCTGTGACGATCAATATTACGTTGTTGTCGTTCGTACCTTGGTAATAAGGCAATTTTACTTTCTCCAAGTGCGTACTGAGATTCGAGTTCTTCTAATAGGAGCCTCTGTGAAAGCATGAGACTTTTCATACTCTTCTGAAGGTTTAATTTGCTTGAAGTCAACTCCTTTTTGACACTTTGCACTTTTGGATTCTTGTTACCTGTAGTTTCCTCAAGTTGAGTAGATTCAATATACAATGTATTGTATGCCGTAATAGCTTTAACAAGAGGAGTACTAACCAGTCCCAGATTTACGGGGACTAGTTTGTTGCCTTCCTCATTGATGTATTCCTGAACATACTTAACAACCGCCAGCTGAACTTCGGTATTGATAATTTGCTTGTCCAATTCATTTTGCTTCAATAAAATACTTGAATACTCAATATCAATATCAAGAACATCGTTTTGTTTTTTCAAAGATTCACCATTGGATTCAATCAGTGAAAGTTCTTTCTCGATGAGTAGTATTCTTTCATTGATAAAATCATTCGTTGTCCTCGCAACTTTGTTCTTTTCAAAAATGCTATTGTCCAAATATTCCTCTATGAGGCCATCAATTATATCGTCATTCTTTTCAGGAGTGGGCCCGTCTAAGGATATAACCAGCACGCCAATCTCAAGCTTTTCATCGTTGATGGATATGGTCTGTTGGAGCTTAGTGACAACTTGGTCGACTGGTGTAATGACAACTTTGTATTTGTAGTTGATCCAATGTTCTTTATAGTTCGAATTTGGCTGAAGTTGTAAACGAACTGTTCCAACTTTGAATGCTTCATTAATATTGAGAGTGAGTGGTGCCTTTTTTCCAATAATGAGCTCGAAAGTTTTAGAACTTACTGGTTCAATTATAAATTCCAATTGCTCTGAATAAAGAAGACTGTCGGCATTATCAACCTCATAAATGATAAAAGCTGGGTCTTTATATGCTTCAGTGGATTTGAGCTCTGTTAGCCCCGTAAGTGAAAATATTTGAATGTTTAAATCCTGATTTTTTACAACCCTTTCTAGCAAGAATCTAGATTTTAATATTACAGCTTCGGCTTCTGTTTTTCTAGCTAGAGCGAATTTGTCTTGACTGGCAATTACATCTCGAATAAGCAAGACATTTTCATCATCCTCGATAATAAGAATTGTAGCTTCCGAGGTATAAATAGCCGTTGAATAGCGTAGGAAGGCCAATCCAGCAATAAGACAAAGTGTAAAGCTAAGCGCAAACCACTTCCAAGCTTTGAAAAACAGCTTAAAATATACGCGCGGATTCTTTTTTTCCTCTAGTTGATATGATTCAATATTCTCCGTCATTTAGCTCATGTAAAACTTTAATTTTGTTTATTTAATTACGTAGTTAACAGTATAGTTAATGTTGATATTACTGAGGAAAGGGATACAATGATTGATCCCAATAATAAGCCAGTAGTCGATCCTAATCTCTTCGCTCGATTTGGCTCAACATACACCACGTCATTTTGATTTAAATAATACACAGGTGAGCTGAACATGCTGTTGGAGGTTAGGTTTATTCGATAGTTTTTTTGCTTTCCCCCTTCATTTCTGACGACAATTACATTTTTCCTATTTCCAGTGATGTTTAGATCTCCAGCAAGACCGAGCGCCTCTAGGACTGTGATTCTCTCATTGGGAATTTTAAACGTCCCTGCTGCGCGTACATCGCCGAGTACTGTTATCTTAAAGTTTAGGATACTTATCTGCACAGCGGGCTTCTTTAGATAGTCTTCTAATGTTTTAAGAATCAAATCACATGCTTCAATTCTGTTCAACCCACCCAAGTGAACAACACCTACAATCGGTAGACTTAAATTCCCCAATGAGTCGATTAGATAACCACCGCTTGAGGGTATGCCATTGAAATAGCCATTGTTGCTTTTTGACAGCGTAGTAAAATGTACTGGAAGGTTAAAGGGTTCTGCATCTGCAGGGTTTTCACACATGATAAGAATCGATAAAAGGTCATCCGCCTGAAAAGTGGGGGTGAAGCTTTCGTTGTTTAATTGCTCACTGTTGATTTCTTCGTCTTGGAAATAGACTAGTTTATCGTAAGTACCGCAAGATGATAGGATAATAATTAGAATGAATGCGCCGTTAACTAATAGTAGTCGAAATAGTACCATTTTTGATGAAATTTGTGAATTAAATGGGATGCGTAATTGCAGTGTGCCTTAAATGTTAAATGATCAAATGTCTTGCGAATGAAGGTGATTGAAGTATGAACTAAAATGAATCCCATACCTTGAATTTTTAAATCCAATCTTCCGAGCGTGACACTTTAATTTCCCAAAGGATACATTATCAAGCTATTTTCAAAACATCCTTAGGAGTTAAACAAATTCCTCCTTTGTCTATATAAAACACAAGCGGATTGATGAAAAGCTCTGGATTCTTTTTTAAGATGTAAAACCAGTCCACAAAGGTATATTCGCCCTTTTCAAGCTCATTTTGATAGTATTCGTCTTCTTTATTTATTAGTTCATTCGGGGTAATGTTTGAGATATACAATAGAAAGCAAAAAAGACTCCTAGACATTCGTTCTTTTCTTATATCTAGAACATTGATTGTAGAATGCAATGACTTGGCGATACTTAAAGTTTGCCTCGACTTATCATTATCTCCATTATACATTATAGTCAGTTCATTTTTGTTTAGAAACATGAGCTTTAATTTAGAACCGTCCTGTAGAACGATTGGTTAATAATTCATTGGTGCCTTAAATTTTCGTGCGAGCGAAAGTGTTTGGTATTGGGTATATCAATTTGAGTGCTATATGTGTAGAGCCCTATTAATCAGTAATCTTATTGATTGTTTGATCCAAGACTTGTCCCAAGTAGGGATACTGATTCCCAATTTGGGATAAGATTGTGATTGAGAGTTTTGTTGTCCTTGACATTGATTAATGTCTCATACTGGGATTCGCCGCATGACTGCTTCGCCTTGAGCTATTAGATCCCTGACTTAAACTCAATCTGCTTTTTTTGTCTATGGCCTTCTCATTAATAGAGAGTTACCTTGAGTTTTGTTTTTATGGCATAAACAAAAGTTAAGCAGAGTTTTTGTTTCTTGATGCATGGAAATGGAAACACGTGAAGAGTGAGAACAAAAATTAGGTAATTGGTGTAATCTTTACGCGAGAAAAACAAGTATTTATACGGTAGGAAATAATCAGGAAGATTAATATATTTATTCCTGTAAATTTAAATTATGAACGTAACAAGGCAAGGAAGATTTTCTATAATCCTTAATAAAGTCAAACAAAACCTACTTTTGACAGTCACTGTTCTTGGTGCAGTTGTTACTCTCACAGGATATTTCACTAATTTTTTAGGTTTATTTGAAGACCCCGAATTTACTGATGAAATGCAGAAGGCAGTTGATACAATGACGGATAAAAACGCAACTTATGTTTTAAGTTTAGTGGAGAAATCTGGGGAAAATGGAATAGATCCTATATTACGAAAATTAAGACATCAAAAAATTACGTCAAATCAAATTCATGAAATTGAAGATTTTGTAGTCTACCTATCAAATGAAAAATATAAAGATGCTTCTATCAAGCGCACAACGAATCATCTAGATTTTTTCATGAAAAGTCAGCTTATTAGAGGAGAGGAAGGAGGTATTATCGCTCTTAGGAGTATATCGTATATAAGGATACTTGGGAGGATAGCAAAAGGAGACTTAACCGTTCGATCACTTATAATACGAATCCGAAAGAAAGTTAAGCACAGTAACTTTGGAGGTGATGTTAAATTTTTACTAACAGAAGAAATAAATGATTGCATTAAAAAGATCCGCTAACCGTTTGACGCTGATGATTATCCTATTGATTAATTTTCAGAGTTTCAGTCAACAGAACGTAATGGTCCTAACTAATATTCCGGGTAACAGTAGTGAACTTTTTCCAGATTTGTTTATTCAGTCGAAAGAAAAACGTTCTAAATCGTGTGAGTTTTTAGTTCTTGGAAGCATTAATTGTGAACCAAACAGACGAAGGTCGTTGATTTCGAGTTATTACAACGTTGAATATGTTGTAAAATGTACGGTGATAACATCGAATGATGACTTTAGTGTTAGCAATCTTTATCAAATTTGTATTTATGATGTAGAGGATAGTGATGTGCGACGAGATCCAACAAGGAATGGTCGAACATTTTCATGGTTATCAAAGAAACGTGAAATCAACAGGAACATCATGCAGGTTTTAATTAGTGATGCCTGGCATTATTTAAATACTGGAAGACACAAAAAGAAAATGATTGTAATTGAAGCTGAAGGAGTCGGCGATATTGAGGGATTGCGCACCGAAACCCCGAGAATGCTAAGTAAAGAAATAAAGAAGAAGCAAAAGGAAAACAAGCATTTTTGGTCTTCTATTGAAGTTGTATCTGAAGAGCCAAGTAATGATTCGGATATCGTTAAGATGAAGTTAAGTTATACCGAAATTGAAGATTCTCAAGTGAAGGTGATCGTTTCTTACCAATATCAAGAAGGTACTGATTCGAGTTGCAAAAAAATCATAGTTAACTACAACAAAGATCAACGACCGATGTTCTTCAAACGCTTGCTAGATGAAATGGAAAGAAAAGCTTGCACGGATAAAATCCTCCAAAATTGATAGTTTTATGAGTAGATTAACCAAATTAACAGTGCTGATTCTCGTCACATTGTTTTCCCATAGTAGTTTTGCAGAGGGAAGCCCAGAGGTAGGAGAAAAACGGATTCTTTTCGATGAATTTCAATTTGTTCAGAGTGAAAATAGTATTTCAGCTGACTATAAAAGCTGGTTGTCACAAGCCCTCCCTTATAATATAGCTTTCCGTCTTGAGGAAAAAGGGTATGAAATTCTAAGAACAAAAGATTTCGATTCAGAGGTAGGAAATAAGGAATTGTGGAGTGAAACCAAAGCAGTCGAAATTTCTGGGGCTCGGCATCGAGTATTTGGAAATTTCCGAATCACTGAATTCAATGCAATTGAAGTTAAAGTAACAGTTGCTCATTATGATTCAAATGGCATCAATCTCAAAGGCGACCTTGTTATTGAAGAGTATTTATGGGATTTGGAGGAATTGTCCAATGCTTATAGCGGACTTGCTAATAAAGTTCATCGAAATATTTTAAAATTCAATGGTTTTGAAAAATTCAACACTGGAATTTTTTGCTTTACGGAAATCTCCGCTGGAAAGCAAGAGTTAAATTCGCATGTTGGGCAGTCAATCGCTTCTGGTATTTATTATGAAATACAAGAACTTAATCTTGATGCCATCCAACTTATTGATGGAGACGCCACTTTAGAGACGTGTAGTAAAGAGCATAGAGAATTTGGGATAGAAGCATTTGAAATTAAAATAATTATCGATGGAACTGTTAAGTTTCTTGATGACGATGGTACGGTTGAATTAAGAACTAATATAACTCTACTCGATGATGGGAAACATGTATTTCACTTGCCTGTAATTGTTGGATCTATGAGTAAGTACTATCTTCTTGAAGATAAAGTCGTATTGCAGCTAAATCGTGTTTTGTCCGCTTTGATCAAAGAAAATGGAGAGTTGGACAAAGTTTTCTTTCGAATTGTCAACTCCGACGATCCTAAAGTATTATTAAAAAAAGCTAAGGAATATTACATTAATGATGACATAATTAGATCTGAAGTGCTTTATGAACGTGCTATCGAGTTAGATACGGGTAATTCAATGGCATATGCATTACTTGGTAAATTGAAATTGGAAAAATACAATGCAGATCAAGCGTTTGAATT
The DNA here is from genome assembly GCA_034111925.1 of Crocinitomicaceae bacterium. Taxonomy (GTDB): domain Bacteria; phylum Bacteroidota; class Bacteroidia; order Flavobacteriales_D; family Crocinitomicaceae; genus UBA4466. The sequence goes on along the minus strand of JAWUWJ010000066.1, from coordinate 11,965 downwards.
GAGTAACAAAGCAATCGAACTTGATGCTACTAATGGAGAAGCATATCAGACACTAATTAGAATTGCTTTTCAAAATGAAAACCTTGACTTGGCGCTTGACTTGCTTGATAAGTGGGAACAAAATGAGCCAGAAGGAAGAATCATTAATAATTTCAAAGGGAACCTTTATTTGTTTAAGAAAGAATATGATCAGTCGATTCATTATTTAAACCAGCAAATTGAGTTTTCAGACACATTGATAGCAGAGTCTCAATTGATGTTAAGTGTTTGTTATTTTAATAAAATGAATTCATCAACTGATTCTTTAGAAGCTCAGAAATTCGAAATTACGTCTCAAGAATTCATTAAGAAATCTGTGAAGTCTGGAGGTGTTCACGTTGAAAAAGGTTCGTTAAGAGCTTATTACATGGGACGTGAATTAGCAAACAATGATCAATACAGAACAGCGTTGAAATTCTTTACTTTATCCAATGACATATTTCCCAATAAAAGGAGTAATCTTTTCTCTATCGATATACTTGTGAAAATAGAACAATTGAAAGGGATAGATGAATTAATCGAAGATGGGATGAAAGCAGGGGTGTTAGACTCTTCAATATATTTGAATACAGCGCGTCAAATTCGCAACTACAAATCCTCAGATGGATCGTTTTCTCACCGCGCACTTCATAAAGCACTGGATTACACCAAAGTACATTTGAAATACGATGAAAATTCAGCGGATGCTTATCAGTTACGCGGAAGTATTTACTTTAGACTGAAAGAATTTCCTAAAGCGAGAGATTCATACAATAAATCATATAAGTTGGACTCCCTATCTGAAAACTCTGTTTGGTGTTTACTTGATTTGGCTGAAACGAACATAATTCTAGATGCACCTCTAAATTCTCTGAATAATTTGAGAAATCTTATTCAAGAGGATCTACAAAAGATGGAAGAAGCTGAGGAGACAGTTAAGCTTTTAACGAATTATCTTGAAATTATTGCAATGTCGGCTTCGGGTGAGGCTCCTGAAAAGTTAATAGAAGATTTAAATTCTAGATTATCTAAGGGGTATATCAACGGTTGGAATTTTGATACAATGGAACATTGGATAATTAATCAAGAAAGTAATAAGCACATTCGAAAGAGGAAGGACCAATTATTATTACTAACCGCCTCGATGAAAGAACGTACGTTGTAATTCAATTAAGAGTATATTTTAAATATGCTTAAAAAGGAAAAATAAATGAGCATTTAAGAGCATGAAGAGTAGTTAATTTGGTGTTTCGTAGAAACTAACATCCCTCGAACATCAGTATCAAGAATTTTAGCTGTTCCCTTAGGGAATGGAATACTCAGTTGTGTGTTTAGGCAAAGTGTGTTGGCGCATCTTTTGTTCTTTATTTTTCTTTTGGAGCTTGCGGTTACGATAGCAATCGGTAAGAATAGGTACTAAAAATAAGAAAGACCAATTGGCTTATCTACATGTTTACACTTCAACCTTTTTTTAATTGTCTTTATCAACTAATGATTAAATTGCAGTTTCATTCTAGAGACAATTCCAATGGGTATTCATCTGTTCAAATTATAATCTATATTTATTACTTTTGAACAAATCCACCATAAAGAGATATATTCACAAGACAATTTATGGAGTACTTACTACAATTCTTTCAAATTTCGCGCACATCCACTTTTAAAGGATTGGCCTATTTGTTCGTGTTTAACCTGAAAAAAGTAGATTTAGCCAATTGAATAAATTCTTATCCATATTATTAATATTCGTTTGCTCAGTAGCTTATTCTCAAGGCACTTATTTCGACAAATTAAAAGCTGAGTTAGAAACCAAAGACAACGCTAAAGCCTATCTCTATGAATTGCTTACTGTCGAAAAGAAAAACTCTAGATTGGCTGTGATTAGTAATGCTTTAGGCCTACAATTTCAACGTGAAAATGATTTAGATTCAGCTTTTTATTGCCATAACAAAGCATTGGAATACGCTTTGAAAGTGAGTGATAATAATCAGGAGATTGGAATATCTTACAATAAGATAGGAGTCGTTTACTATTACAAAGGCGAGTTGGATAATGCTATTGTCTATTTTAAAAAATCAATTCCGTTCTATAAAGACAAGAGCTTAAAGGCGAATAGCTTAAGTAATTTGGCTAGTGTCAACAAGTACAATTCAAACCCAGATTTAGCGATAAAAAATTATTTGCTCGCCTATGATGTCTATAAGGAGATAAAAGATACGGTTAAGCAAATATTTTTACTCAGCAATATAAGCGGCCTTTATAGTGATTTGAAATCTTTTGATAAAGCGAGGGAATATGTGGATAGAGGTATTTTATTAGCGCAGACGTCTCAGAATGAAGATGGAGAGATGAATTGTAAAAGTAACTTGGGTAAAATATTAACTGAATCCGATCATTTCGGCGAAGCTATTCCGTTGTTCAATGAATGTATTGCCTATTACACTAGGACTAAAGAATACCGGTTCTTGATAATCGCCAAGAATAATTTGGCAAATTGTTATGATGGACTTGGTGAAAAAGAAGTTGCGCTAAAAATATATTTAGAGGTCTTAGGGTTGATTGAGAAAACTGGAATAGAGAACAACAAAGAATCAATTTTAGTGAATGTAGGTTCTAGTTACCAGGAATTGGGAGATTATAACAAGGCATTAAGTTATACCCATCGAGCACTGATTTTTTCAAAACTAAATGGTCTTGTTTTGCGTTATGAGCCTATTTACAAAAGCCTGTCTTCCATTTTTCAGAGTATGAACAATATGGATTCTTCTCTGCATTACAAGAACTTACAGATTGTCTTAAGAGATTCATTGGATAATGTGGAGCGTGAGAAAAAGATGATGGAGCTGGAGTCAAAGCATCAAAACAAAGAGCTTAACTCAGATTTGAGATTTAAACAAAGTGAATTGGATGAAACAGAAAAGCAACGAGATTTAATTTCTGAAAGCCTGGTTTATTCACTTGTTATTATTCTAATTACGGTTTTTGGCGTTTTTGTTTTTTACAACCGCTACCAAAATAAAAAGCGGTTATCGGAAGAACTCGAAGGGCGAAATCAGATGAATCAATCTGAAATTGAAAGTTTAGAATCAACCTTAGAAACACAAAATGAAGAGATTGAAAATCTAAGTCATTTGAGTGAAAAAGGGAAGCTGCCGTACCCTAAAAACTTAGCTGTTTTAACGGAAAGAGAGCAAGAGGTTTTGATTGGTGTGCAAGAAGGCCTAAAAGATAAAGAGATTGCAGATAAATTATTTATTTCAATCACTACCGTCCGCACTCATTTAAGAAAAGCGTACGCTAAAATTGATGTCCGAAATAGGGCAGAAGCAATTCAATTCATATCTAAATTCGAAATTTAATCGAATAATTCGGGTGCTTTTCACCTGATTCTCCAAAATATTCTACGTTCAATACTGTGACTTCGCCATCAAGTCCCTTAATCATTTGTGATGAAAGATAGATCGTAGGCCTTGATTTTATTGATGTTTATGAATATCATCATTTCTGATGAGGCCAGCTTTTCATGTTTTATTGAATTTTGCTTCAGTCAAATCAATAAAACCAAAAACATGAATTTAAGTAAAACGATAATTCTATTATTTATCTCTTTTATCAGCTTAACCGCAGCTGCCCAAACCATTCCTTCAAAGTCAAAAGCACTTAGTGATTTCAATCTTAAAAAAGAAAGTGTCGAAAGCCAAATGAAGTTCTTAGGAATAGAAAGTGGTCTAAAAAATGTAAAAATAGAACAAACAGAAGGTCCTTACAGAAGATACTCAATAGGGTCAAGAACGTATTATTATGATCATGTGTCTGAGCAGGATGCGGCTTACTTCATTTTTAAATTAACAACACCTGTTTATGATAACGGAGACCAATTTGTTTTAAGAGTAGAAATGGATTACGATAGTTATACGTATAAGAGTACAGGCTATCGAAAAAGTTTGGGCAAGTATGCCTTGCGTTCTGCAAAAGTCTCTGTGGAAAGCTATATCGGAAAAGACTTGTCAAATGCACAGTTGTTTGAGAAACTAAATGATCATTCAATAAAAGAGGGAAAGTCTTTTGAGGTGGACAATAATTATCACTTTACAGAAATTGAAAGTGTTGAATTTGTCAAAATCAATCAGCAAAATTTTCAGGGTACAACCTTATACAACTATGAAATAATAATTAAGGGTGTAGGTGCCGACTTCCGCTCAAACGGGAGTGATTATGTTGAATATGAAATCGTGAAAAAGGCCGATTTGGAAGCACATTATAAGGCTCAAGTTGGTTTGTCAAAAGGGCAGTGGAAGTTTGTAGATTATTCACTAAAACCCAACCGTGAAAAAACAAAGCTGGCCAATATTGAGAAAGATCCGAATGTGCCTGCCTATGAGTCATTGCGCTATAAGTCATTGAAAGAAATAATGAATGGACCAATCGTAGCGGACGACATTTCCATTTACAGCTACAAATACATGAACGATCTAAAAAGTCTGGTTCTTTACAGGCTTAATTCAACGGTCAAAGATGATTTTTTACAAGGAGACCTATTGACCAATTTATTTTCAACAGAACAAGGGAAGTCAGCTCTTAACCAATTCTATGGCCTTAAAAAGACCATGCAAGATTACTATTTAGATTCAGTAAAATGCACATTCGCATCCAATGCTACTCTAATTACGAAAGGTGGAAGCTGTCAATTCGACCTGTCTTATTCTGTCCAAAGAAAGCCTTCGAAGGAATTATCAAAAAAGGCAAAAGCTGATGGTGCAGATAAAGGGCAACTGGCAGTAATTAAGTACCCAGCCAAGGGCTACTATTCTCTTAGAATGGAACTGTCAGTCGTTAATGGAAACATTGTAGTTACAGATGTTTCCGAGCCAGGACGTGCAAACAGGATATCGTATATCAATGGTAGTGATTTGCGGCACCCGATATCAACCCAAGACTAAAATTGTAGATCGAGAATCAAAATCGAGCAAACAATAAGCGTGGAAACTATTCAACAAATAAAATAAACGACATGAATTTAAATACTGATTATATCATTGCTGAACAGGCTAACATGATTGATTTATCCAATTTCACAAAACAAATCAAATGTGTGTTCATCGGAACGAAAAACTACTTTTTTGCCATTCCCTATAACATGGTTGACTTTCAACCGGGTTACACTGTTGATGTTACTGAAACGACAGACATGTATTACGAAGGAATGAGTCTACAGGAGTACCTCTTGGAAAAAGTAAAAGAACAGGGCTTAACTCCTGCAGAATTTGAACAATTTGTTCTAGACTCAAACTTTAACGACGTACAAATTCTAAACATCGACGACGACTTAAATCGATTTAAAGTGCAAGCCAACTTTTGGGGTAGCGGAGTTATTTATAACAAAGACGAGGATAGAACAGGGTGGAAGCCCTTTGTAATCAGATATAAAAAGGAAAAGCAAGCCGTAAAGGATTTTTATTGCAACCATCCAAAATATGTACTTAAATAAATAAAAATATGAGTTGGGGATTACCACCAAAGTATAAAGCAGTGCACGAGTTTAAAGATGCATCTGTTGAGATTGTCAATCAGTCAGTTGTAAATGCCTTAATGAATACGGGCTTTACAGAAACGCATAATTCAAGTTATACTATTGATGCAGAAAAAAGAATGGGCATGACTTTCTTGAGCTTTTTTGCTGGAACAAAACCTCGGATTAAACTGCTCATTTTAATGACGAAATCAGGTCGTATGACCATTAATTCCACCTATGATTATTATTCAATGTTTGGAATTGCAATGAATGATTTAGGCAGACAAAACAAAGAAGTTTCAATTCTGCTGGAGGAGATTAAAGACCTTGTTAAGCGAAACATAGAATTTGAAAAATACGGAACTGTTGATGGGGTTCCCGTCGCACTAGAGGAACGGTAACTGTGCATCTAAAAACAGAAAATCAGCAAGTGAAAAATTCAGAACAATACATCTGATAAACAATTAACGCATTATGAAAAAAATAGGAATAATAGGTTTAATCCTCTCGTTAATAGGAGTTATGGTAGGCATGTATTGTCAAATAGAAATACTTCCGAACTACAATGCATTGGATAACCAATTTGATTTGAGCGAAATCGAGAGAGCTATTTGGAGAGATTATGCAGATCAGAAATTCGTTTTTGGCAGTGTAGCTTTGTTTTTAGGCGCAATAGCATCTACAATAGGATTGATTGTAGGAATTAAAAAACACAAAATTGGTTGGATAGCTTTGGTATTGGGATTGATTTCCTTTTTGCTGGGTGCAATGCAGTCCACGCATCTGTTTAGTTAAGGTTTTTTTGAAGCGTTCAATATTGTATTGAACGCTTTTTCTTATAGATTTTGTGGAGTGGAATAGGAAAAGGAGTGAGAACGAGAAATAGGTATGGGATAACCTCAGACGTTACAGCATCACTGTGTATAACTTTGCTAAATTGCGTTCGGTTTCCATTTGGCGACACTATAAAAGATAAGATAGAATGATTAAATGTGTTTTTTCCGTTTTAATACTCTTCGTAATAATTAATAATCTTCATAGTCAAAATCAACCTCTACTATTTGACTGGGCCTATCATGCTAATGGCACTGGTGCGTTATATGCCAATGATATTACAAGTGATGAGAGTAATAATATTTATACGACAGGGAATTTTCAACAGGTTTCAGATTTTCATGGTGATACGAACGTAATAAGCCTAACATCTAATGGGGTGTCAGATGTGTTTGTGACGAAGCATGACCGATATGGTAATTTACTTTGGGCAAAAGGTTTTGGTGGAGGAACAGCGGATTCAGGGAATTCTATTGTAACTGATTCACTTGGAAATGTTTACGTGGCAGGAACATTCAGCGGAACTGTTGATTTTGATCCAGGTTTAGGCATATTATCCATCTCTTCCATGTTTAGTTTGGACCCTTTTGTTTGTAAATTTGATAGCTTAGGAAATTTGATTTGGGCTAAATCATTTGAAGGAGACTATCTTGAGTACGCCGGAGGAGTTACAGTGGACTCTGATCTCAATTTAATTGTCTGTGGAGGGTTCAATGGTTCAATTGATTTTGATCCAGGCCCAGGGACAAATATTTTAACATCTAATAACGGGAGTGATGGTTACGCCTGTAAGTTGAACTCAAACGGTGATTTTATTTGGGTTGCTCAATTCTTGTCTTCCAATGGAAGCTATTCCAACAAATCGGTTAAGACCGATGAATATGACAATGTTATTTTGGGAGGCCACTTTCGTGATACTTTAGATTCAGATCCAGCAATTGGAGTAATGAATCTAATATCTGACGGTTCAAAAGATGGTTTTGTTATAAAACTTAATTCCTTTGGGCAATACGTCTGGGCAAAGAGGATAGGAGGAGCTAGCATTGAAGAAATATCGAAAATTGCCATTGGCCCTACAAATGAAGTTGTTGCAACCGGAATGTTTAATGGCAATACTGATTTTGACCCAAGCCCGTCCGTTTCTGCTTTTAATTCCAACGGAAGTGCTGATGGATTTTTATTAAAACTTGATGAAGTGGGTGATTTTGTTTGGGCAAAACAATTTGGCGGAGCGAACTTTGATGAATCGATAGGGGTTGATATCGACGAAAATGGGGCCGTATATTCATCAGGATTGTTCACGGGCCCCATAGATCTTGATCCTGGGATTGGAACCCTCATAATTACACCTGCGATTTCTTCATATGCAATGTTTGTTTCAATGTTAGACTCCTCTGGAAATCACCTTTGGGCAGAAGCAATTGAGGGAGCTCCAACAGGCGGGGGAATTATTCCTAGCTCCTTGACAATTGATAATTTGAAAAATCTAGTTATTTGTGGTGAATTCTGGAATGATGTAGATTTTGATCCTGGTATTGGAACTCACATTATTTCCAATCCGAGTTTATATGATGCTTATACAGTCAAGCTTAACCAGTGCTATTCGGATTCTGTAATAATTCAAGAGGCCTGTAATAGCTTTACTTCGCCAAGTGGAAAATACGTTTGGTATAGCACTGGGGTTTATTATGATACAATTGTTAATTATCTAGGTTGTGATAGCCTAATGACATTTGATTTAACGGTTATTCAAACGAATTGGACGGATTCTATTGTTGCTTGTGAAATGTATACTTGGATGGACAGTATAACATATTATAATTCAATAGATTCAGTAAGCTTTACAATTGTAAACCCATTCGGCTGTGATACAACAGTGACATTAGTACTTGAATTATTTCAAGGAGACAGTACTATGCAAACTCATTCCAGTTGTACATCTTATACCTGGATTGATGGCGATACGTATTACGCTGATACGTTAACGCAATATATTGATCAAAATAGCTTTGGCTGCGATTCAATTATTTATCTAGACTTAACAATTGATGAAACATCAGACACAACAATTTTCTATACAGCGCTAGATTCTGCGATCATTAATGGTGAGACTTACATTGCTCCTGGAGTTTACAATCAAACTTTGATTGCTGTAAATGGATGTGATAGTTTAATTGAAATTGTTTTAGCAATGCAGTATTCCAGCGTTGAAGAACTCGTAGGAGACCATTTTTTACTCTACCCGAATCCAACAGGAGGGACATTGAATTTTGAATTTGACAAAATCAAGCACAACATTTTGATTGAAATTAGTTCTCAAGAGGGGAAAATAATTCAAGAATTATTCTTTGAACATTCAGCTGCTGGTAATTTTGAAATTTCATCAGGTTCTGGAGTATATTATATAAGAATCACTGCCGATAATTTGGAGCCAGTTGTGCGGAAGCTTGTTAAAATTTAATCGACCGAGACCAATTGGCAAGATATCCCGAGGACTCAGGAAACACCTATTGCCCTATAATGGGATTCAAAGCATCAAAAGCAGTACTTTTTCTTGTGGCTACTTCGCGGTGCGTTGTACCAAATATACTTTCGACGGGAATTGAAAATGACCTAAACGAACAGGTCGACAGCTCTTCACCTTCGGTGCTGCTTCGCGGTCTTTTGAAGTTGTAGCCAATAAACGTTATTGATCAAGAGAAATGCACGGTAGTAAGAGGGAATGACAATTCCGAAGACCAAGTGTTAGCGAAGAGACTTTCTTTATGAAGCTTTTTGATTTTGAAAATCGATTTTCAGTTTTCAGAAGATTATTTAATCCTATTTAATAAATAAAGCGAGAATCATATCGCGCTTGACTTTAGCACAACGCACAGACATTCCATTGGACATAGTAATATCCCCACTTTTATCTAAGTGTGTCAAATGCTTTATTTGAATAAGGAACGATTTATGACATCTGAAAAACAAGTCCTTCGGTAGAGTATTTGCGTAATGCTTGATTGGCTTGCTCACTAATATTTTCCGATCTCCAATTAAAAAGAAGCTTGAATAACTGCCTTCAGCTTGGCAAAAAATGATGTCATCAAACGGTACGAATTCAACTCCTTTTCGTGAGGACAATGCAATTTTTTTTATATTCAGATCTTCCATTTCTTTCAATAAAATTATTGTTTATTGGGCTCATACGATGCTTAATAAACAATGTATCAAATAAATACGTTAATATCAGGTCTCTGTTACTAGAATGAGTATTTGTACCCGATAAAAACCAGTAAAAAAGGTATTTGTACGCATACTATATCACTTTTTTGACTGGAAATGAAAAAGACCTTCTGAGTATGAATACCCAAAAGGTCTTTTAAGCATATCCATTTACTGGATAGTTATGAATTCAATTATTGTATAATCAATCGTTGTGTAAGTATTTTATCACTATAGATTAATCTGAATTGATAAATCCCATGTCCAAGACCTTTACTTCCTAAGTCTATTATCATTTCTTTTGAATCATTCAATTCAATCGAAAGATTCTTGATTTCTCTTCCTGTGCTAAGATCAACCACTTCCAAACGTGCAGTTTTTCCTTCATCAAGATCATATTCTAAATGAATATTTCCTCCGCTAGTAATGTTAGGATAGATAATGAATTTATCCTTCGCCATTAACTCTTCAGGGCTGTCAATTGGTTCACTGAAACCAAAGAAATTATAACAATCACAGATCTGTTCATATTCCAAATATTTCTCGCCTTTATCAAGTAGAGGCGTTTCTTGGAAGCTAATTGCTATATCTGACGGAGACCATTGGAAATTGATTAGAGGAACTTGAGTGAATTCAGGCTCAATATAAGGACCATCGCACAAATTTAAGTTTAAATCCACCATTTCTAAGGTCTCATCATCCATACCAAATGGATTGATTGTTTGTGTATTTCCCATTATCAAAAGTCTATCATTCAGATGATACTGTTCCGCACCATTTAAATTAAACCGCACTGTAGCAAGATCTGGAATCATTCTTGACTGAATCCAACCGCCAGAAGGATCCAATTCAGTTATTGAATAATTACCACCTGCCCAAATGGCCTTTGTTGTAAAATACACGTGTCCATTGACCCCTTCTTGAATTCCAAGAGAGACTGAATTAAGTGCATTGCCTGTGTTGAAATCCTGCTGCCATAATGGATTGAAATTTGCATCCGTTTTCAATACAGTAAGAATTGTTGGGGTCCAAGCACTTGAAGTACTAGAAACTCCTAAGAAAAGAAATTCACCGCTTTGAGTTTGAGTAACTGCTCTTGCTTCAAAACGATTGATAGAAGACTGTTGATACTCCATAGCTGGACCTATATTTCCATTTTGATCTAAATGAATCGCAAACATATCTACAGAACTGTGAAGTCCACCACAAGCAACTAGGCCTCCGTTTTGATCAGAAATAACATCCATCACTTGATCATCGACATCGTTATATCTTTTTCCCCACAATTGATTTCCGAAACCGTCAATTTTTAATACGGTCATGTCATCTGAGGTACCGCCAGCAGACCACCAACCAACAACGAAGTACGTATCATTCAAGGAAGGGATAATATGTGCACTTCGCTCTCTGTTGTTATGGTAAACTTTACCCCATATCGCGTTGCCATTAGCATCTACGCGCATTACAAACCAATTCTCGTTTACTACGGCATGCATTAAAATGTCCCCATTGGGAGCAAAAGTCATGGAAGTAAATCGATTGAAATTCTGATAATTGTAAAACCTAGAAAAAACAACGTTTCCACAGTTATCAACTAATGTTAAAGAAGGGAGACCATTTGTTCTTCCACAGAAATAGGTGCCCTCGTCGGTCATAAGATATTCATCGGGGAATTCATTATTCGGAGTTCCGTATACATTCTTGTAAGCGGTTTGAGAATAAACTGTTGTTGTTGAAAACAACAATGCTGCCATGATGATCATGGTTTTGAGTAAATTAACTTTCATAATAATTTATTTTATTGGTTAATATGTCATATAATTTACATTTCTGGAGCCAAAGCTTGCCCCATAAACTTATCTAGCCATCACTTTAATTGTTGTAGTAGCAATATTAGTTTATTTGATAAAAATCCATTCGTCTGTGAGTAAGTAACAACGTGCAATACAGCGTGTATTATTAACGCAAAGTCATACGCACAAATGCTCAATAATTGTGCAGGAAATCGGGTACTTATACGGGGGTAATTACTTCTTTTCAGAAAAAAAAGAAGCCTTTAAATTCAGTTTGAATGAAATTGACAATCTCTTTTACGATCAATAATTGAGAAAGTATTCGATTATTAGATGTTCCCAAGCTTGGAGATGCGATCGTTATAGAGGAAATATACTTTTGGCGGGAATTGAAAATGACTAAACGAAGAGTTCGACAATTCTTTACCTTCGGTGCTGCTCCGCGGTCTTTTGAAGTTGTCATTTATAAAAGACAATAAGAAGTGATATTTCAATTATATATTTGAGCAGTATCAAAAAAAGGAAGAACACAAAAAGAGAAATTGATCAGGAAAAATTATTAATAAGCGTCATATCTAACGATTTGTTAGATATGACGCATAAT
>JAWUWJ010000065.1:0-11209 GCA_034111925.1 Crocinitomicaceae bacterium | reverse complement strand
CGTTTACTGAAGCTTTAAAACCACATTGTTTTAGTGATTCAATTTTGAACAAGCACCTCTACTAATGTAAACTTCAAAGACAACACCATAACAGTTTTAGGAGATGAGTACTCTAAATTTTCGCAAAGGTGAACTTATATCTGTAAATAAAATCAGCGTCGTACTCCGATTCAATGTTCATTTGAACCATTTTTTTTACGATTAACTTCTTTAACAGAGCTTGTGATCCGGAAATATTCTGAATCTTGATTTCACCCTTTTCAATTTTGAAACTAACAAGAACAAAATCTTCGGAATACGGATTCAATTGAATTTCACTTAAGTCAATAATAACCTTCTCATTCATTTCATCTTGTAAATCTGGATTGATCCCTGCAAAAATTGAGCTTATTGAAATGATTCCTACTGTAAGCGTTAAAAATATTTTTTTCATCTTTATTTAATTTGAATTACTGTTGCAAATGTATATCCAGATAAGGCCCTTCACGGTTAAGGAAAACATAAAGTAGGTTAAGGAAAAGTTAAAGTTTTGAGTGGGTATAATTGGGCGAAATAAAATCTATTCGTAACTTAGAACACATCTAACACACACCTAAATATGAAAGAATCGATCGAACTCAAGGAAACCTTTAACACTACTGCTTCTGTGATGTATGAAGTTTGGTTAAACAGCCTAAGACATTCTCACATGACAGGTGGAACAGCAGTTTGTTCTGATCAAGTTGGAGGTTCTTTCAAAGCTTGGGATGGATACATTACTGGAACAAATATTTCATTGACGGAAGACCAAGAAATTGTTCAATCGTGGCGAACGGATGAATTCGAAGCTGGAGATGAGGATTCTAAATTGACGATTCAATTAAAAGACACCGAAGGTGGATGCGAGTTCACTTTAATTCACACAAATATTCCCGAAGGCCAAGCGCAATACAAATCAGGTTGGGAAGAACATTACTTTGCACCAATGAAAATCTATTTTGGCGAATAATATGAAATTTACACTGCTCGTATTCTCAATTTTCTTGTTCCAATCGTTTAGTTGGTCACAAATCGACACGCTCAATAGAACTGACGAAGAAGGAAAAAAACAGGGTTATTGGATCTATTATGGAAAAGACAAACCTGCTGCAGGAATCCCCGAAAATGGACTTTATCGAGAAGGCGCATATAAGGATGATAGAAAAGTGGGGCTTTGGAAAATTTACCACAATGACGGCGTTCAAGTCCGACTAGAAGGCAATTATGTAGACAATCAACCTTCTGGTGGGTACAAAAAATTCTGGAGGAATGGGACCGTAATGGAAGAAGGAACTTTTTACAATAAATCATACAGCAAGTGGCGAAAAAAGTACTTTATAAATGGGATGTTAAGTTCGAATGAATACTACGATTCAATAGGTAAGATAGCGGACACCGCCTATTATTATTTTGAAACGGGCTGTTTGCACCGAGTTAAAATTCAAGATGAATCAACGAATCAGATCCAGACGAAAATGTATTATCAGGACAGTTGCAATGTGGTTCGCAAAGTAAGTTCGGCTCCAATGTATAAAAGTACAGACGTTAACTGGGGAGAAAAAGATACAAAACGTCGAAGTCAGATAAAATCGAACACACCTCTAAACACTCCGTCAGAGAGCAAGGAAAGCTGGAGCAGCGATCCAAAATGGAAACAGCTATACAGTAATGAAGCGCTTTGCTCAGATAAAAAAGGAACAATTAAAAAGAAAAATAAGCACGGAGAATACATTTTCATCGGTGTTTGTAAGGACGGAAAAATCTGGAGCGGTAGAATGTTTTTTTATGATTCCACCAATGTCCTACTGCGTGTTGAAAATTGGAATGAAGGAGCGTTTTCTGGTACCAACGCTACAAATTAATCTGATTGAATCAAGAGAATCTTCCAGAATACGCATCATTCGGGCTTTAATATCTTACTGCAATCAGAAATGAAATAAACGCATGGAAAACTCAGAATTGTACTACAGAGAATCTGGAAAAATTGGAATTGGAAGTATTCTATCGATTTTTCTGGCAGGAATTCCTGCTGCAGCGGTACTTGGCTTTGCATACGGATATGCACTTTATTACATTCCCTTTATTTACCTTAATATTATAATTACTGCCTTGTTCGGTATGGGTGTTGGTTTGGTTATTGCCAAAGTAGCTCACTTAACTAAAGTTCGAAATCAAAATTCTTTATCATTTATCACCTTTTCAATTGGAGTTGTCGCGGCATATTTTGGATGGGTATTCTGGCTTTATGCTGCGAGTGAGCAAACGCTTCTAGAATTTAATCCCTTCGAATTATTTCAAACACTAAAAGATTTAGCATCTGAGGGAGTTTGGTCAATCTTTGGATATACACCCAAAGGTTTTGCACTTTATATTATTTGGGCGATAGAAGCAATTATTATAATGGTCACGGCAAGTGCTATAACCATTATGCAGGATGGCGAACAGCCATTTTGTGAAAAGTGCAATTCATGGACAGAGCAATTAACCATTTCAGAAAACCTATCACCAGTTGAAAATCTAAAGGAACTTGTTTCTTCTTTGAAACGAAACGACCTTTCAGAATTAATGAAACTCGTGGAAATCGATCCAAAAGAATTGATTAAAACAACACTATTAATTTCGAATTGTACGAATTGCAACAACACCTACTTCTTAATGCTTAAATCGATTACCGAATCACTAGACAAAGACGGCGGAAGAAACAAAGACGAAGATGTCATGCTCATCAAAAATTTAGTTTTAAGTAATGAGGCCTACGCTGAAATCATGAAATGGAAATCAGGATTAAAACCGCCAACGCTAGAAGAAACAACTGAAAAAATGAAGAATCTCCACCCCGATCCCAATAATTAATTTGATTCAAATCGATCGGGTTTTCTTAACTTGCAACAATTCAAAAAATCATTGAATAAAATACTATGATTCCCTCACTCCGCTCCCTAATAAACATCGAAGTCCCAGATAGTTTCGATCTTGTGAAACATGATTTCTACACGTACGACCCTTCAACAGAATTTAGTGAAATTGAAAACTTGATGTACTTGAATGAAGATTTGTTTCAAGCTTCATTTGAGGAAAATGATCTCATCGTTGATTTTGGTTGGTATGGAAATGTTAAGAAAAACGACGGACAGTTCAAGCTCCAGTTGATTCAGAACAACCATTGGGACAATCCTATTACGACAATACATTCAAAAGGGCTTGATCAAGCTATTGAGGTCCTGGAACGCACATTGATGGCGATTCATAGCGGAGTTTTTAGTGAATAATTATAAGTTAGGAGTTATGAATTATTTACGCTGAGTTTGTATGTTGAGCCAAATACTGAGTAGGTAGAAGTATATCAAAGTGTGAAGATCACAATAGCGCTAATTCAGTTCAACAAGCCTAGCGTTCTACTATTTTCAGAAACCTATTCAAGAATACATAAACGATTGGACATTCTTAATGCAAAATTTAAAAACCCATTACCATTCTGAAGTAAAAACCCTAGAAAACAAATCTATTTTCACAAGACTAGCTACTCGGAGTATAACAATTCAAAGTGATACTATCCTACTACTCTACACTGAAAGGTATGAAGATTATAGTCTTCCTGGTGGAGGTTTAGATGAGGGTGAAGATAAGGTCGAAGGAATGATGCGGGAACTCAGTGAAGAAACTGGAGCGAAAGACATTCGAAATATCAAACCTTTTGGGGCTTATGAAGAATATAGACCTTGGTACAAGTCCGATTTCGACATTCAGCATATGATTTCTTATTGCTACACCTGTGATATCAGCAAAGATCTCGGTGATTCGAAAATGGAGCAGTACGAAAAAAACAATGGTATGAAAGCCAAGTGGGTCAATATTCATGAAGCCATAAAACACAATAAAAAGACAATGGCCGTCAGTGATAAAAAGGGAATGTCAATTGAACGAGAAACATTTCTATTGGAGCTTATTGCTGAAGGTTTAGGTTAAAATTTTCTTTTATGTCGTTGATCCTAGGAAAGATATGGCAGGTACCTAAAGGGTAATAAGCATATTAAGCGCTAAACTTAAGTGCGGGTTTCTGATTCAACTAATCTGCATTATTCTACAGCTTATTTTTTGATTTGATCAACCTTATCGTCTCATTCATCAATACGGAAATAAATACGAAACCCACAACAATTGACAGCCCCAGTATCTTAGGAAAGCTTCTACCTGTAAATCCAATTCCAAAACTTAGAATTACAAATACAAGTAGGCTGTAAAAGAGAATCCCTAGCAAAATCAAATTAATAAACATACCAATAACACGGAATTGGATTCTATTTTGAAGAGCCAATCGACATATATTGAGAATCAATAGAAATGAAAAAACATCTATGTATCCTCGTTCAATATTAAACTCATTGGCCCCGAAAAAGTCTACAAATAAAACGCAGATTATTGCAATCGAGAGGCCTATATTTAAAAGTCGGATTTTCATTATCTTCAGCGCAACATGTGGATAAACACGATTTACAATCTAAAACTGGATATAATAAATTCAGTTTACAGACATCGTTCGAATCAAGTCAATTAATTCTGAATAAATCAATGGCTTATTCAGAACCTTGATTCTTTTATCCTGCACAATACTTTCCTCGACAAATTTTCGTGTATTACCAGTCGTGAAAATAATTGGAAGTGATGGGTATTTGATTCGAATATTTTGTGCCAAAGCAATGCCGCTCTCACTTCTCTTCAGTTTAACATCCATCAAAACAACTCGGATAGAATCGTCCATAAGAGGCCAAAAAGTCTCAGAAGAACTTGCCAATCCCTTCACTTCTATTCCATTATTCTCAAGTTGCATTTTAGAAACTTGAGCAATTAGCATTTCATCTTCGACGATAATTACTTTCAATTTAATTTAAATTTTATTGAGTAATGTGTTCCATTTTCAGAGTTGATCTTCAATTCACCTTCCAATTGATCGATAAGGGAATTAACCACTATCATTCCTGTTGACCCCGATAAATTAATATCAAAATCTTTCGGAAGCCCAATTCCATTGTCTTCAAAACTAAACATGATGACATCTTCTTTCTGAACAATTCGAATTTGAATTTCTCCATTTCGATTATCAGGAAATGCATGTTTAAATGAATTTGTCATCAATTCGTTGATAATTAATCCCAACGGAATGGCATGATCGATATCAAAATTTTCAATACTTACGTGCTTCGTCAGATGAATTCGAGAGTTTTCCTCAATGAATGAATCGAGTACATTGTTCGAGAGGTTCTCAACGTAATTATTCAAATCAACGGATCCAATTGAATCTGTTTCATATAAAATCTCATGCGCCAATGCCGTTGTTTTTATTCTTCGCTGGCTATCTCTAATTGCACGTACAAAATCAGGATCATTGCTTTTATCCGCCTGCAATTCTAAAATACTTGAGATGATTGCCAAATTATTCTTGAGCCGGTGGTGAATTTCCTGAAACAGGAGCTCTTTTTCCTTTAAGGCAGTCTCAAGCATTTCTGTGGCCTCAAATCGTTCAGTGATATCTCTACTGTTGGACGAATACCCGACAGGTTCTCCATTTTCTCCAAAAATCAAAGACACTGTTAAATGCGCATGAAAATGCTCGCCATTCTTTCTCCGTTGTACCAATTCTCCAGACCATCCTCCATTGTCAATTATTGCCTGAACAATATGACTGGTATCGTGCGATACTTTTGCGTTAAACACATCTACATTCAAACCGATCAATTCGCCCGGATCATATCCATAAAGAGCGTAGGCAGAAAGATTCGCATAAACCACTTTATTCTCCAAATCCGCAAAGACGATGGGTTCCCAATTATTCTCTGCTATTTGTTTAAAAAAAGTGCTTCCCAAATTCATGCTGCTAAATTAGTGAATCGCAAAGGTTAAAGGGCACAAATTCTGAGGCTATTCAGTGCAATACTTCAGTATTTTCCCAATATTGTATAAATTAAACCGGAGTCGTTTCACCCCTTCTCAAATCAATCATTACCATTTATCAATTTTGAACATTGACCTAACTCCTTTTTTATAACTTTAAAATCAATTCCCAGCTAACCAATTGGCCTAGGATCAACCAAAACATAAATGATTAAAACACGCACATCTCCTTTCAAAATAATTGCTCCAATTTTCATATCGCTATTGATACTTAGCGGATGTGGAACAACTGAGTCAGATGATAAAGACAACACAACAGTAAAAAACGATCAATCAGAAGAGTTAAAAACGTGGCTGAATGAAGTCTATGAGCGTGATTTGCTAATGGCTCCAGAGGATTTAACGTCTGTCGGAAGAAAAGACCGTCAGTCAGAGTTGAATAATATGTCCGAGGAATTTGAAGTAATGAAACTATCTCTCGCTGAAGAGGATTTGAAAAGGCTTCAAGAATTCGAAATGAACAATTTGGACGAAGAAAGTAAGATCTCCTACCGACTTTTCGAAGACCAGTTGAAAAGCAAAATTGATTATCAAAAGTACCGCCACTATGATTATCCAGTAAAACAGATTCACGGGATTCAATCGTCTTTGCCGTCGTTCATGTTGAACAAGCACGAGATTTCAAACGTTGAAGACGCGGAAGCTTACGTCGCACGATTGATCGCTTTTGAAACTGCATTTGACCAAGTGATCGAAAACTTAAAAATTAGAGAAGAAGAAGGAATCATTGCTCCGAAATTCGTTTTCCCTTATGCATTAAGCGATTGCAAAAATATCATGGGAAAAGAAGGTGAAATTTTGGAAAATATCTTCATCAAAGATCTTGACGCTAAAATGAAGAAGGCTGGATTAAACGAGGAGGATCAGACGGATATAATGATCGCTGCAATGGAGGCCGTTTATGGAAAAGTGAATCCTGCGTATCAAAAATTAATGGATCACCTCACCATTTTAGAAGCCAAATCGACAACAGATCATGGTGTTTGGAAATTCCCAGAAGGAGATGGTTTCTACCAATACCGCCTGGAAAAAATGACGACAACGTCTTTAACTGGAGATGAAATATTCTCAACTGGAAAAGACGAAGTAGCGCGAATTCACGGCGAAATGCAAGACATTATGGATCAAGTTGGATTTGAAGGTTCGCTTCAAGATTTCTTCAAATTCATGAAAGAAGATCAGCAGTTCTATTATCCAGATTCAGAAGCAGGAAAAACAACAATGTTGGCTGGCTATCAGCAAATTGTTGACGACATGGAGGTGCGACTTGACGAAGTTTTTCACACAAAACCGAAGGCTAAAATGCAAGTGAAAGCAGTCGAAGGCTGGCGTGAAAAATCAGCGGGAAAAGCGTTCTATGAAGAAGGAAGCCCTGATGGATCAAGAAAAGGAACGTTCTTCGCCAACTTATACAAAATGGCGGATATGCCGAAGTATGAAATGGAAGCATTGGCCTTTCACGAAGGAATTCCTGGACATCACATGCAAACTACAATTGCGCAAGAGTTAAAGGGACTTCCAGAATTCAGAAAGCGTTTGTGGTACACTGCGTATGGCGAAGGATGGGGATTGTATTGCGAATACCTTCCGAAAGAAATGGGATTCTATGAAGATCCGTACTCTGATTTTGGGCGATTGGCAATGGAACTTTGGCGCGCTTGTCGACTCGTTGTTGACGTTGGTGTTCACCAAAACAAATGGACACGCGAAGATGCGATTGCGTACTTGATGGAGAACACTCCGAACTCACAAAACTCGTGCACTAAGGCAATTGAACGTTACATCGTAATGCCTGGACAGGCAACAGGATACAAAATTGGAATGATTCACATTCTTAAAATGCGTAAGAAAGCTGAGTTAGCGTTGGGCGATAAGTACGACATCAGAACGTTTCACGATATTTTCTTAAAAACAGGATGTGTTCCACTTTACATTTTTGAAGAACGAATTGACGCTTGGATTGATAAAGAAAAATAACATTAAAAACCACCCCTGACGCAGTCTGTCACAACCGCAAATACATTTGTATCAGTAATAACCTTAAAAACAGATACAATGAAAAATGCAATTAACTGGTTTGAAATTCCAGTAACAGATTTCGAAAGAGCAAAAAAGTTTTATTCCGTACTTGTGGGAGAACAACTGATCGATCATCCGATGCCCGATGACACAATGAAGTATGGTGTCTTTCCCTACGAGACTGGTGGAGCTGGTATTGGTGGCGCGATCGTTCAAGGAGAAGGATTTGTTCCGTCTGCGGAAGGAAGTACAATCTATCTTAATGGTGGTGAAGACTTGAAAATCCCTTTATCTCGTATAGAAATGGCTGGAGGAACTGTTATTATGCCTAAGACATCTATTGGAGAAAATGGTTTTATGGCCTTATTCATGGATACTGAAGGAAACAAAGTTGCGCTTCATTCAATGAATTAAAAGTGCCCAAATAAATTTAGATAGCGGATCTTTAAAGGGTTCGCTATCTTTGTTCTATGTCACAGTTATCCAGACTCATATCGATTCTTACTCTTTTAAAATCAAAAAGAGTGATTACAGCGACCGAGCTTTCTGAAAAGTTTGACGTCAGTGTTAGAACCGTATACCGAGACATGCGAAAACTCGAGGAAGCGGGCGTCCCAGTTATTACAATTGAAGGCGTTGGATATACTCTAATGGATGGCTATTCTGTTGCTCCCGTTCAGTTTAGTGAGAAAGAAGCGAATGCCTTAATTACGGCTGAGCATCTTGTAAAACAATCAAACGACTCTTCATTTGTTGCCGATTTTGATGAAGCCATGACGAAAATAAAATCTGTTTTCAGGGCTTCTATCCAAGAGAAAAGTGAAGCATTGCGGTCTAAAATTCACATGTTCGACACTACGCGTGAAAGTATTTCGAGCAATGCCTTGGCAGAGATTCAATTGGCTATCGTTAACCTGAATTTTACGGAGATCAATTACCGCAAGGCCAATGACACAACTATTTCCTTCCGAAAAATTGAACCCTTCGCTATAATTGGAACGTATGGAAAGTGGATTCTAATTGCATGGTGCCACCTCAGAAATGAATACCGTGCGTTTCGCATCGATAGAATTCAACACTTTAAGATTCTAAAGGAAAAGTTTGAAGACCGAAAGTTCAATCTTCAAGATTACTTTGCGGAGAATCCATACAATGGCTCTCCTTCTACTAAATAACTGAATCGGAAAAAGATGTAACGCTACCCTACCTGCAAATCCAATTCATCTGCATTGACAGTAAGAACAGGGATTTCATGGTCATTATCTAGCATTACTTGAACGAATGAATTGGGCGGAGGCAATATTCCATTTTTAAAATAGGCGGTCGCGATAAGGTCTGCTCGAACGCTAAACATGTAATCCGAGAGTTCGTCTTCGTATGATTTCTTCTTCGGAAGATTAATCACTTCGCATGGTATTCCTTCATTGGCAAATACCTTTTTGGCCATTTTTTGATTTTCAATGGATTGTTCTTTCAACCATGTTTTTGCGTCATGGTACCCAACCAAATGAATGACAGAACCAAATTGTTTTGCAATTGAGCTAACACAATTCAACACTTGCAAGCTTTCTTTTACAAATGAAAATGGCATTACAATCGTTTCAATCGTTGTTAAAGGCTCTTCAGAAACTGTTACTAAGAAAGGCGTTGGAGATTTGGATACCATTTTTAAGGCATTGCTCCCGAATATTTTTTGAAGTCCACTAGATCCGTGCGTTCCCATGATACTTAAAGGTGCATCAAGAATATCTCCAGCCTTCCCTACTTCTTCATAAAGATTTCCATCCAAGACTTTTGCAACAATTCGCTTACGTTCGCTCGCACTCAAGCTATTCACAAAAATGTCAAGCATTCGTTTCCCTTCCTTTTTCTCTGATTCTTTCTTTACAACGTGTAAAAGAAAAACACTCCCATCATTACTTTCCGCTAGTTTCGAACCAATATTCAATGCGTTCTTAGTCATTGAAGTGAAATCAAATGGAATGAGGTAAACTGGGCTTTTGAGCATAAACGGTTTTTAATGTTTGGCTTGGTCTGTTTCCTAAATATAAGAATGTCTCAGGAAATTCAATCGTCAGAAGTATATTTTCATTGGCTTTTTCACGGATTAATCGCTAAGTACTAATCCCTATTTCCATCTTAAAAACTCGATGAAACAAAATAAACTTTCATAATTTATTGAAAGTTCCGAAATAATTAATACATTTACTGTATGGAATTGGAAGAAGCAAGACAAAAATTTATTCACTCATGGGGCGTATTGGGTTCCAATTGGGGAATTAACAGAACGATGGCACAGATCCATGCATTGCTGCTTATTTCTAGCGAACCAATCTCTACCGAAGATATCATGGAAGAATTGCAAATTTCTCGTGGAAACACGAACATGAACGTGAGAGCATTAATGGACTGGGGAATTGTAACCAAAGAGCTCAAAATTGGTGAGAGACGTGAATATTTTGTTGGAGACAAAGACATTTGGGCAGTTGCCAGAGCCATCTCTAGACAAAGAAAACAACGCGAGATTGAGCCTTTACTTAAAGTCCTCGAAGAGGCAAAAGGTGTTAAAGGAGACAATGAAGAAACGAAAGAATTTAAGAAGGTAGTTGGTGAAATCAATGAATTCACAGTAAAGGTTGATGATCTCTTCGATAAGTTCATCAAGTCGGATGAGCACTGGTTTTACAGAACGATGCTGAAGTTAATCAAGTAAAAAAAATTTGCACCCATACTTTCAATTATTACTGAAAGTTTAAAAAGAAAAAGATGATAAGTTACAACGCAATTGGATATATCGTTTTTCTAGCAGTGATCTTCTTTGTCACATTTCAAATTGGATGGAAGTTTTATAACAGTGGAGAAGTTTACATTCGAATGCTGATGCCTGAAGATCCGCACTTGGTGCAATCAATCAACAAATTGCTTCTGGTCGGATACTACCTTCTAAACCTTGGATATGCGAGCATTTCAATTTCAAGTTGGCCGCTCATTACTTCGGAGTTGGAACTCCTCTCCTACCTCTCCGATCAAGTAGGATTCATCATTTTGATGTTGGCGCTAATTCACTACTTCAATCTCGTCTGGCTCCTTTTATACAGCCGATACGTTCAACGAAAACACAAAAGTAACAATACAATAAATGCTTAATTAACCAGTCGACTTCGTTCGATAAAAAACAAGAATTATGGAAAGCTCAATGACAGTAACCGCGTATGCAATCTAC
>JAWUWJ010000064.1:0-28768 GCA_034111925.1 Crocinitomicaceae bacterium | reverse complement strand
TAAGCAAAAAGAAGATTCTCTTTGGAGAAGTTACTTCAGCTTAAATGAGGAACCTGAAGAAACCATCACTTTCATAACTGAACCGGAAGAACACCATGACATTGCAGTTAAATTTGATGATCATACCTTGAGCTTTGAATACATTGAATTGCAAAATTTCATGCCGGATGGATCTCTGGAAGCAGAAGGAGATACGGCTGAATTTGATCTTATGCCTGGCGCTGATTGGATGGAAGGCAAAACGTTCAAAATGACTGATGGTTGGGAGGTGCAGCAAATTTGGATGAGAACTGAAACACACATTGGATTTGACTCCAAGCGCATGATCGAAGTTCCATTTTGTGTTCTACAAGACTGGAAACACATTCAAACAAATTGGGAACAAATTGAATTCGAGATGGGCAAACCAAAGCTTAGAGAAATTTATCAAAATGAAGGGCTCTCAGATATGGAATATACACTTGAAGAATTTAAGGAAGCCGTTCTTAGTGGATGTGGTGAAGAATGGTACAATGAATTTAAAGACATCGAAACAATGCAAAGTGTTAAACCATCTTACTTTCTATCGAATTATCAATTCAAAATTGTCATCGTAAATCCTGAAACAGGTGTCAAAAAAGAGTTGTTCTTAATTTTCAATGCCCCAACGACCTGTTAACCCTTCCTATAAACAGGGAACATCGATTCAAACACACTTCTATTTGTTTCTCTTGCCATATGTGCAGCGGTGGATTCAGATACAACGTTCCAGCAAGAAAGATGCGCCAGTAAAT
The DNA here is from genome assembly GCA_034111925.1 of Crocinitomicaceae bacterium. Lineage (GTDB taxonomy): Bacteria > Bacteroidota > Bacteroidia > Flavobacteriales_D > Crocinitomicaceae > UBA4466. The sequence goes on along the minus strand of JAWUWJ010000064.1, from coordinate 27,995 downwards.
TGATTTACCAATTGCAGAAGAAAATGTGGAATCGCGAGAAATGTGCATCTTTATTAAAGCAACTTGAAAATCTTTAAAATGACCTTACGACTTACTTTAATTTTTGCCCTACTTATATCTGCATCTTTTTCATTCTCCCAAACACCGGAAACCTTAAGAATTGGCAACCCGATTTCTCGAGATCTTAAAAAAGGAGAAAGCCATAGTTTCACCATGTCTTTATCGGGCAATCAATTTGTTCGCTTGGATTTGGAGCAAAAAGGAATCGATATTCAAATTACGGCGTGGAATCCAGCTGGAGATCCGATTGGTCGCTTTGATAGTCCAAATGGCATGAACGGACCAGAAGTCATTACTTTTTCAGCCCTACTCAAAGGAATGTACACGTTTAGCGTCGAGCCATTGTCGGAAAATCCTTTGCCAGGGAGTTACGATTTTGAAGTCACTTTAATTGAACCGATAGGCCAAACCAAAGAAAAGCGCATTGACCAAATAATGTCTTTGTGGGACACAAAAGATTCTCCAGGAGCTTCAATTGCTGTTGTTCAAAATGATCAAATCGTTTTTTCAAAAGGATATGGATTGGCGAACTTGGAATATGACATTCCCATTGAAACGAATTCAATTTTTCATATCGCTTCGATTTCAAAGCAAGTAACGGCTTTCGCTATTTTACTTTTAGAAGAAGAGGGTAAATTATCGATGGACGACGACGTTCGTTCTTACTTGCCAGAAGTCCCAGATTTCGGAACGCCAATTACATTGAGACATCTTGCAAACCATACGAGTGGACTTAGAGATCAATGGAATTTACTCGTCATGGCAGGATGGCGAATGGACGATGTAATCACAACCGAGCAAGTTATGAAGTTGGTGGCCAAGCAAAAGGACCTCAATTTTCAACCGGGGGAGGAATTTCTCTATTGCAATACGGGCTTCACGCTCTTGGCGGAAATCGTGAAAAGAGTATCGGGAATGTCCTTTGCTGAATTTACACAACAACGGATTTTTTCGCCCCTTAAAATGGAAAACACTTTGTTTTATGACGATCATCAAAAGCTCGTAAAGAACCGCGTTTACTCTTATTACAAAGACGGAAACAACTACCAGAAAAGTAAATTAAGCTATGCTATACCCGGCGCAACAAGTCTTTTCACAACACCTGAAGACCTTGCCAAATGGGCGATGAATTTTGAAAACCCAAAAGTCGGAACTCAAGAATCCTTGCGGAAAATGGAGATCAAAGGAGTGTTAAACAATGGAGATTCTACGAATTATGGATTGGGGCAATCGATTGATGAATACAATGGATTGTACAAAGTTGGGCACGGAGGTTCTGATGCTGGATTCCGATCTCAAATTTCACGTTTCCCAAATGAGAAATTTACCGTAATTGTTTTTGGAAATACAAGTTCTTTCTCTTCCTCCAGAATTGCGAACCAAATCACCGATCTCTATTTGTCTAAAAAATACGTTGCCAAAAAGAAAGTTCAACTGCCAAAACAAACAGCAAAGGTCAAGGTTGCAAAAGATCTTCTTGCGAGTTATGCAGGAGAATACGATCTGCAGCCTGGAGTTGTGATGTCGATTACAACTGCAGATGGCAAACTATTCGGTGAATTGTCTGGACAGGAAAAATTCAAATTGATTCCTGAATCAAATTCGAAGTTTCAAATTGAAGGCTCGAAGGCAAAACTTTCGTTTCATTCAGAAAACAACCACGGAAGTGATGAAATTAACCTCATCAAATTCTTTCAAAATGGGAGTACAACTAGAATGCAAAAGCACATCGACTTTGAACCTGATTTTGTCGATTTGGAGCAATTTATAGGTTCATTCTACAGCGAAGAACTCAGCACAGAATACATTTTCAAAAACGAATCAAATGTCCTTTTCATGACGCATCCACGTCTTTCTAAGATTGCTTTAATTCCGCAACGTCCAGATGTATTCGGAAGTACTTCATGGTCGTTTTCATCCATCGATTTTATAAGAGACGATAAAGGAAAAATTACTGGATTTTATGCAACGAATGGAAGAGTTCGGAATTTATGGTTCAAAAAGAGGTGAAATGATTAATTTACTCTCCAATGGAATTTAAGGAACTAAAACCAAAAAGAACAATCAGCTACAAAGCCATAGGGATCTCAGTTGCAGTAACAACCCTATTGGACCTAATTTCGATTGAATGGATTTACGAGTATGGCACGACTGTTTTTATTCTATCTCCTGTTTTGCTTGGTTTTCTTCCTCCCTTTATTATTGGTAGACAAGGCCCGATAAGTCTGCGGGATTCGCTGAAAAATAGTTTTCTAGCCATGTGGATCGCATTGGCTTGTCTCATTCTGTTTGCGATGGAAGGAATTATTTGTATTGCAATGGCATTGCCAATTATTGCGCTCTTCTTAATGGTCGGTTCTTACATCGGTTACATAACAGCAAAAAAAGGAACAATAGGAACAAAGAACACCTTGATGATTCTGCTTTTGGTTTCTGCAGGAACAATGGGCTTTGACTCCATCGACCACCCGGAAAAACTAATCCCCGTAAGAACATCCGTAACTATAAACGCTCCTATCGAAACGGTTTGGGAAAATGTCGTAACATTTGATAAAATCCCTGAACCAACGGATTGGCTGTTCAGTACTGGAGTTGCCTACCCCATAACAGCAACAATCAAAGGGGAAGGTGTTGGAGCAATTCGTTATTGTAATTTCACAACAGGTAGCTTCGTTGAACCAATTACCGTTTGGGATGAACCAAATTTATTGAGTTTCGATGTTCTAGAGCAACCTGTACCGATGAATGAATTCAATCCATTTTGGGACATCCACCCTAAACATTTGGATGGATATTTTAATTCGCATAAAGGACAATTCAAATTGACCCGAATTGGCAAAAACAAGACGAAACTTGAAGGTACAACATGGTACACAGTTGATATTACTCCTGTGTTTTATTGGGGCGCCTGGTCGGACTTTATTTTGCACAGAATCCATAAACGAGTCTTGAATCACATTAAAAAGGAATCCGAAAAAAAGAGTTGAAGCCCCATTTTCATTCACTTTTTGACGTACATATTTAACACAGGTTCAAAAGTAGACCTTGAATCTATTGAGTATCAATTGGCCTAGGATAATGCAGGATACGTTTCTGCTAATTAACTGGCTTTCAATACGCCATTTATGACATTTGATGGATTTATTGCCTACCTTCATTCTCCCAAACAAGAAGTCTATCTTTAACGAAACTGATATAGAAACGCTTAAAAGGAAAGCCCATTTCCTTGAAGTTATTAATTCATTTGCCACAAAACTTTTACATCTCAACACTGTTGATGAAGTAATTTGGGCGATTACAAAACACGCTGTTGCTAAATTGGGTTATGAAGACTGCGTCGTTTACATGGTGAATTCGAAGCGCGACGGAATGTATCAGGCTGCTGCTCTCGGAGCTAAAAACCCTATTGATTTTGATATTGAAAACCCAATAACGCTTAAAATGGGCGAAGGGATTTGTGGAAATGTTGCGTTGACTGGAAAATCAGAATTGATTAACAACACTTCCTTTGACGATCGCTATCACGTAGATGATTTGGAGCGTCTTTCCGAAATTACTGTTCCCATTATTTCCAATGGAGAAGTGATAGGAGTTATTGATTCAGAACACCTTGAAAAATACTATTATAAAGAGCAAGACTTGGAAATTCTGGAGACAATCGCTTCCTTGGTTTCGGTTAAACTAGACCAAGTGAAATCCCAAGAAAATCTTCGGAAGCACAAAGATGAATTGGAATCTCGCGTTGCGGAAAGCACAAAAGAATTGCAAACAACGGTCAATGAACTTCAATTCTCAAACAATACCATTAAGCGAAGTAACATCGAGAAAGAAGTTCTATTGAAAGAGGTGCATCATAGGGTGAAAAACAACCTGCAAATTGTATCAAGCTTGCTTAGTCTTCACGCAAATATCTCAACTGGAGAAGTCGAAAAAGAAGCCTTTCGAGAATGTCAAAATAGAATTAAATCAATGTCGATAATTCACGAGCAGCTTTACAATAAAGGTGTTTTTGCTGAAATCGATATGAATGTATACATTGATGAGATTGCAAATCAGCTCTTTCATTCCTTTAATGTTCATGGCGCCATTGATCTAACAATTGACTTGGATACTGTTCATTTCAACATGGATTTGTCTGTGCTATTTGGAATCATTTTAAATGAATTGATGGTGAATTCATTGAAGCATGCTTTCCCTGATCAAAAAGGCTCAATGAAAATTTCTCTCAAGAAAAAAGAAAATCAATATGTATTCATCGTTGAAGACAATGGAATTGGATTTACTCCATGTGAATCAAATGACACAATGGGCTTGGAGTTAATCGATACTTTGGTCAATCAAATTGATGGAACTTACGCATTTGACTCAGACCAAAATGGAACCAAATGCACCATCAAGTTCCCGTTCAATTAGGGTTTTACTTGCCATTAATATTTCACTAAATTCATTGGACAATTTACAGAAAGGTCGTAATTTTACGCGTAACTCATACCCTATTACAATGTTGAAAAACAAGCTGCTAATTGCATTTATAATTCTAGGATTTTCCTCATTTGGACAACCAGCACCCACTTTTGATGACATTATGATCCCAATGCGAGATGGAGAATTTCTCGAAGTTGATGTCTATATTCCAGCAGGCGCAGACTCCTGTGAAGTCATTTTAATTCAAACACCATACGACAAGGATAATTTTGAGGCTTTTTTGCCAATCGGTGTTGGCCTCAACCTAGATTCTCAACCCTTTGCTTGGGTTATTGCCGACTGGCGTGGGTTCTATGGTTCAAGTGGTGCGGACTTAAGTAATTTTGAAAGAGGAGAAGATGGATACGACATTTGCGAATGGATTGTTGATCAACCTTGGCATTTGGACAGAATTGGAACTTGGGGGCCTTCGGCGTTGGGCGGCGTTCAATATTTAACCGCAAGGGAACAGCATCCGAATCATACATGTGCCGTTCCATTGGTTGCGCATCCTCACACTTCATACGAAAGCTATTTTACAGGTGGAGTTCTTGAAGAAGCACGACTCAACACCTTAGATGCACTTGGTTATTGGTTATCTCCACTGGTTTTAGCGAACACGTATTATAGCAACGCATGGGCCTTCTCTGAAAACAGTTCTTGGTATCCATCAGACATTCAAATTCCGACTCTACAAATTGGCGGTTGGTACGATCATAACATAGATAAAATGATGACCTGGTACGAGGCAACTCGGAATTCTGCTCAAGCAAGTGTGCAAGATCAGCAATACCTTTTGGTCGGGCCATGGGTTCATGGGGGAAACGGTGCCGCTTATGTTGGCTCTTCTACCCAAGGAGAATTGACGTATCCAAATGCTGAATTTGTGAGCGATACAATGGCTTGGGATTTCTTCCAATACTATTTATTAGACGCACCAAACAATTGGCAAAACACAGACAACATCACCTATTATGAATTGGGAGCAAATACATGGAACACGTCAAATGCAACAACGATTGACGAACAGATGTCCGATGTTCTTTACTTCGATCAATCCAATAAATTAACGAATAGTCCTGGTATTACCTCAACAGGGTTTGTCTCAGATCCAAGTTCCCCTGCCCCGACAATTGGAGGCGCGAATTTGAGTCCCTTCTTACAACAAGGACCGTTCGATCAGATCAGCAACGAATCTAGAACCGATATTGTCACTTTTGAAACTTTCGATCTTCCAAACGACATATCCATTTCAGGACGCGTTACTTTAGACCTTTACATCGAAGCGGATCAAGCAGACTGCGATATTATGGTGCAATTGGTTGATGTTTATCCCGACAATAGAAACATGTTGATCACAGAAGGAGCGCGAAGAATGAGGTTCAGAAATGGATACTTTGCTGCGGATGAAGTTTTCATGACTTCTGGTCAAGTTTACCCCGTTCAAATTGAATTGCCTTTTACGAATTATACGTGGTTGGCCGGACATAAAATCAAGGTGTACATTGGTGGGAATAGCTCAACTCGATGGAATGTAAATTTACAAGATGGAGGCCCAATGTATCAAACAGGAATTGGAAATAGTGCGAATATTGAGGTGCACCACAACACAACAAATCCTTCTCAAATTACATTGCCCGGAAACAATCCAATTTTAAATATTGACCAGTCGGAAATGATTGAATTCAACGTCTTTCCAGTTCCAGCGACTAACGTTCTAACGGTAGAATCAAATCAGGAAATTGAACGTTATGAAATCGTTGACCTAAGCGGTAGAATGCAACTTAAAGGTACAGATGTCAATTCAATCAATATTGAATCGTTGACGTCTGGAACGTACTTCATCAATGCAATAAGCAATGGCCGTCAAACCTCTAGAAAATTCATAAAGCTCTAATGTCAATAGTAATTCGACCCATTGAGGAAAAAGACAACGTTAAATTAGCCGCCGTAATTCGATCCATTTTAACGGAACATGGAATGGACAAACCTGGAACTGTTTTCACGGACCCAACAACGGACAATCTATTCGGTTTATTTCGGGCACGGAATTCGTGCTATTGGGTTGTTGAAAACGAAAACGAAATTTTAGGAGGTTGTGGATTGTACCCTACAGAAGGCCTGCCAGAGAATTGCGTTGAACTCGTAAAACTTTATCTAAGCAAAGAGCTTCGTGGTCAGGGAATAGGGAAGAAACTCATGGAAATGTGTACGGAAGAGGCCATTGAATTGGGCTTCACACAAATTTATTTGGAATCGATGCCTGAATTGAACAGCGCCGTTGGACTCTATGAAAAATTGGGGTATTCAGTTCTGAAAAAGCCAATGGGAAATTCCGGTCATTTTGCGTGTGATTTATGGATGGTTAAAACACTTAACTCGGCACTCTAAGCCCCATTACGCAGACGTCATCAATTTGATCTTGATCGCCTTGCCAGTCATCAAATGTTTTGACCAATTTCGTTTTCTGCAATTCCATTGATAACTCACAATTTTCTAGAAGTCCTTTTTTGAACGGAATTGATTTAAATTTCTTTCCTTTCTCACCTCCAAATTGATCAATCAATCCATCCGAAAATAAATAAAGAATATCGTTCTCTTCAAGATCAATTTCTACCTCGCTAAATTTATTGAGTTCCGCATAAAGTCCCACCGGTTGCTTATCTCCTTTGTATTCAATCAACGATCTTTTCTCTCCTTTCATCAATCTTTTTTCAGCGAATTGAGAAGCATCAATCTTTTCTGAATCTCGAATAATCCAAAGGGAATTATGCGCTCCCGCAAACACGACTTTTTTCGTTTTCTTGTCAATTGAAATCAATGAAATGTCCATTCCATCTGATACTTGATCTCCACTTTTGGCAAAAGTATCGATAACCAAATCTCTCGTTTTATCCAAAATATCCTTGGGGCGAATTAATCCAAATTCATTCACAGTACGGTTCAATGCGTTACTACAAACAACACTTACCATTGCTCCAGGAACACCGTGTCCAGTGCAATCAGCAACGGCTAAGAAAATCAAATCACCTTTATTTTCGAACCAATGGAAATCACCACTTACGACATCTTTCGGTCTAAAGAACAAGAAGCTATTCGGTATAAATTGATTGATTTGTTCTGATGTCGGAAGAATTGCAGCTTGCAAACGTCGGGCATAATTAATAGAATCTGAAATAGATTGATTCTTCTCATCAACGACAGATTTTTGCTCTTGAATTACCGTATTCTTTTCTGACAAAATCCCATTCAATCTATTCTTTCTTCTGTTCGACCCAATAAAATAAAACAGGGATACAATGAGTACAATAAATCCAATTACACCAAGATATACTACGTTTTGAATGTATGCGATATCTTTCGCGTGTTTCGTTTCTTTAACAGCAAATTCATTTTGCGACTGAAGACTATCGTTGTAATATTTGTTCTCCAATTGATATTTCACGTCTCCAACGATCAAATCATGTGTTCGTTGTTTTTCATCTGATACGCCTTTAAGTTCAAGGTAATTTTCAAGAGCAAAAAATGCGGACTGAAACTTTCCCAATCTGGAATTGTACTTCGAATAAATCTTAAAATAATCCTCTCTAAATGACTCTAAACCTTCAGTATCAATAATTTCATAGCAGCGCTTCAGCATAACACTCAAACTATCCGTTGACAAATCATCGAAATAAATCGTGCAGATCTCAACAAGAACCTCAGCTTCTCCATGGGCATCTCCCATGTCAATTCGAATCTGATGCGCTTCCTTAAGCATTTCAATTCTGCGTTCTTCACTCAAGTTGGCTCCTTCAAGCGTTGAATACTCCATTAATGTGCTTGAAAAGCCATAATTATTTGGAATTTCCTTATAAATCTCCATTGCTTTCAGGAAATAGAATTCTGAACTATCCGTTACCCCAAACTCCTTATGAAGCGTGGCTATTGCATTATAAGAAATGGCCTGCCCTTTTCCACTTTCGGCTTCTATTTCGTAATTCAAGCTACGGTATTCATATTCCAGCGCTTTTTCATACATGCCAATTTCAGCATACACGGCGCCAATATTACTAAGTGCATAGGTTAGTCCTCTTCTTGCATGGAGTAGATCATCACCAACTGGATTGCCTTTTAAAATGTTTTCATTGGCTGTAAGCGATAGTAACTGGCTATTTAAACTTTTCTGATACTCATCAATATCGAGGTATGAATTCCCTAAGTTTCCGTATGCATCTGCAATACCCTGAGCGTCTTTTGCCTTGCGCAGATAACTCAATGACTTATAGAACTGGCTATTCGCCTCTCCGAATCTCGCTCGATCTTGGAGGTACCATCCCATGTATTGATGTGCCCTTCCCATTAACCAATTGCCATTGTTTTCTTTTGCAAAATACAATACCGAATCTGCGTACCGTCTAGCAAGAAGCGTATCCTGATATTCGAATTCGTCAAACAAATCCATGTATTCCAAGCAACGCAGTGAGTCATTGCTTGATTGAGCACTCGAATTCGTTGTAATAAATAACGAAAACAAAATAATATGTATATGTAATGACCTGATTCTCACTTAACAAATTTAACAAAAAGCACGATTCACTTGAAATCAATTTGAATTTAGCAAAATATCCGTGTATCTTATGCGTTGTAATATAAAACTGACCTATGAAATTTAAACACCTACTATTCGCCACAGCAATCGCTTTCCTAACTTTTTCATGTGATAAAACAGCAGAATTCGTTCCTGTTTGTGACGGTTCATCCCCAACGTATGATGCCGATGTTGCAGCAGTTATTTCATCAAAATGCCTTCAATGCCATGGAACAGGTTCTTCAAATGGAGACTATTCATCATTCAGCGGATTGTCCTCAGTTATCGCGAACGGTAAATTTGAAAAAGAAGTTATAACCAACCAAACGATGCCTCAAACTGGAACATTATCGGAAGCTCAATTGAATCAAATTAAGTGTTGGGTAGAAAATGGTTTTCCTGAAAACTAAAATTCTCAAAGGGTTTATTTTTTTCGCAAAAGAAATCACTTAATTGCTCTACTGGCAAAGATGTATCATTTTCGTACAAATTTCACTTTAGCTTCCCAATTGGATTAACTCCTGTGTATTCCCCGTAGCAATGGGAAAATATCCATATATTTAATCAAAATATCAAAAGGAAAGCGTGAAATTTTCAGTGCCAAAAATTATTGTGATTTCTGTAATGATGATTTTTTCTATTCATCTTTCAGCGCAAGAACCAATAGACTTATTTATTATTGCTGGGCAATCCAACGCTCAAGGCTTTACGACAAATGGCATTAACTATCCCGCTGATGTAAACAACCTTGATCCTCTTATTCGACTTAATTGGACAGCAGTATCTGGATATCCTTGGCCAATTACCAATCATCAATCTAGCTCTTCGGCAGGATGGACAACCATGGGGAATCAACAGCACTATCCTGGTCATGAACCACCCCAAACAGGAGTTTTAGATCATTTTGGGCCAGAAGTTCGTTTCTCTCGATATCTAAAAGAGGCTGGTTATAATCCTGCTATTTTCAAATTTGTTTTTCCTGGATCAGGCATGGATCTTTGGATAGGCACCGATCCGGGTTTCAACAATTACGATAGGCTAAAAACAGAATTGGCCCTGGCAATTGCTGATCTCGAATCTCAAGGAAAAACAGTTAATGTCAGAGGATTTCTATGGATTCAAGGCGAATCAGATTCACACAATGCCAATCTCTCAAACAGTTTTAATGATTACATGTTCAACTTGAACTTTATCATTAATGACATTCGCAATGAGCTTCAGCAACCAAAACTACCAATCGTTTTAAGTGCGAATGAGATTTACAGCAATATTCCGAATGACATGCCCAGAATCACAGCAATTCAAAGGTTTATAGCTGCCAACGATCCTCGCATAGTATATTCAACAACTGCAGGTTTAACTGGAAGTGGCAATCATTTCGACGAATCAGGTGTAGACGTGCAGGGCGTTAGATTGTTCGACGATTTTTCTTCAATAGTTCAAACTCCTTCGCAAAACTCCAATTGGGAAGTCGTCTGGAATGATGAATTCAATGGATCAGTTCTCGATCTTACAAAATGGAAATATGGAGTTACTGACGGTCGATGGGAAGAGTGGTTCAATTCGAACAATGTCTCCATTGAAAACATATCTGCAGGAAATAATGAACTTGTTTTGGGCACAAATGACCAGAATCACACAACCGCAGGAGGCGTCTTAAAGAAATTTGGTGGGAGTGAAATCTCAACCAAAATGCCACCGACTGACTTAAGTGCAAATTTTAAATATGGGTACTATGAAGCGCGGATAAAAGTCGCATACAATTCTGCAACTCAAAATGGTCGGGGTTACTTCCCTGCATTTTGGCTTTCAGTAAAGAACGGTGGAAACGCAACTTGGCCGCCAGAATTGGATGTATTCGAGTATTCTGGTGTGGGAGATTATATCGCCGGTGGATCGAACCAATTGATACAATGTTCAGAAGCCAATAATGGATCACTACCCGACAGACATTATTCCAAATCATTACCAAGTGCACATTCAAGCTACCACGTTTATGGAATGGAATGGGATGAATTTGAAATCAAATGGTATTTAGACAACGTGCAAATCGGAACGACGGCTATAGAAGAAGTACCTCATGATTTTTTCCGAATTGTACTCTCCAATCAATTGGCTTATATACCAGATGGGATAAACCCGTTGGGTGATTTGAACGATGATAAATCTTCCGTTCATGTGGATTGGGTGCGACTTTACAAACCTATTGGAGCGCCTTTGGAATATGATTATGACAAATGGAATAGGATTTGGCACAGCGCGGATAGAGAAGAATTAGGAACTTGGGATTTGACCGAAGGCGATAAACACATCAAAGGAGATTTCAATAATGACGGCCTGGATGAAGTTTTAAGCATCTCTGCTAGCACTACTATCTCTAAGCTGCATCAGTTTGAATCTGGCGTAGATGAATGGAACAGAGAATGGGGAAATAGCTTATCAGGAACCATAGGCCCTTGGCATATCAAGACTACCGATCTATTCTTCAGTGGAAATTTTGATGGCTCTGGCGATAAACTATTGTGTATTGGGGACCTCAACTCCGCATTATTGAAATTTGACGGTTCAATTTGGACAACGGCATGGGGGAATGGTGGCTTGAGTTGGTTAGGTGGATGGCCTACAAATACTGGTGATCGCTTTTTTATTTGTGATTTTAACAACAACGGTCGGGATGATATTTTATGTATTTCAGCCGATGCTCTTTTTTACAAAATCATAGAATTTAACGGTCAGGGTTGGACGACAATATTTGGAAATTCCTCTGGAACAGGCAAAATAGTCTACAACACACCCGTACCGAAAGGAATGAGTTCGCCATCCAACTCTTGGTCTATGAAAAGCACAGACTCGTTCATCGTTGGAGATTTTAGTGGAAACAGTTATGGCGAAATTCTTATCATCGATGAAGTTGATGGTAACTCACTTCTACTTGAATTCACAGCTGATAATGAACTGGAATTCAAATGGAATAATTCAGGTGAGTACACCCTTGGAAGTTGGAATACAGAAGAAGGAAGTTCGTACTACGCATACAATATGGATTCAGATTCTAAAACAGAGCTGTTTTGTATTTCTCCAGACCATAAACATGAGAAAATATTGAGTTTTGCTGGCTCATGGTACACGCAATGGGAAAATTTCGGAAGCTATCAAATTTACAACCGCGACCTTTCAAATGGCGATGCATTTATATTCGGGAACTTTGTTTCAGAAGAGACTACAAATGTACTATGGATCAAACCGTCATGGTCTTTCCCGTCATCTGAAGTTTTTGGTAATCCCGTCACTCAGAATTGCGGTTCAACAGTATACCTCCATGAAATGCCTCAATTTGGCGCATTACTTCTACCCGGTGAAAATTCAAATGAATCAACGATTGATGGTGCAGAAAATGAAATAATCAAGCTTTACCCAAACCCGAATGAAGGCCATTTTATCATCGACATGGGAACCGCTGAAGATGTTCGCCTTTCAATTCACAATGCGATGGGGCAAGAAGTTTATTTCCACTCAAAAGCATCTGGAAGACTTGAGGTAGATTTATCCAATCGGCCCTCAGGAATTTACATAGTGAAAATCGATCTTGGAAATGAATTCATCACTAAAAAATTGATTAAGAAATAGTTTCAAATCATCCATAGATATTCTACTTTTAGAATAGAACCTTAGAAAAATGTCCGTCGAAAGAAAATGCCTTAATTGTGGCACATGGAATAAAGACAATGATTATTGTATTTCATGTGGGGAAGCTGTTTCTCCTATAATTATTGAGAACACCCGAGAGGAAGCGAGAGAAAAAAAACGATTTCGCCCTCCAAACAAATTTGACCTTTTCATTGTGAAATGGAAAAATTCAAAATATTGGATTTTAAGAGTGATCTATAAAATTCTCTATACCATTGCCTTTATTTTCTTTGCCATTGCGTCTTTCTTCGCTTGGATAGCAGCATCACCAAATGGTTAAATTCCGACCACATATTTACTTTGTGGCAATCATGCTCTTTTATTTCTTGGTGCGCTACATTCGAATTGATGTTGACTCGCCTGCCAATTTTATAGAATTCTATTTGACCGATTTATTGTTCGTTCCCGCAATGTCATTCTTCGCCTTGATTTTTGTTCGATTGCTAAAGCGGGATGCGACGATTAAGGTTTCACCGCTTTTGGTTTTCATCCAGGTGGTTTTGGTTTCTATTTATTTTGAGGTGTCTTTGCCAAAAATGACTTCTTACGTTTCCGATCCCGTTGATGTTCTGATGTATGTGCTCGGCGGGTTTATTTTTCTTTTGTTACAGCGAACTACAGTTTTTAAGAATCAATAATAGATTGATCTAGATACAGTTTTTTGCTGGTTTTTTTTCACCACGAAGACACAAGGACACAAGGTTTTTTTTGCATTAAATCCGAAAATAGAATCTACATCAAATATGACTTCTACATTGTTTCTTTTTTAACCGCAAAGACGCAAAAGGCACTATTTTTAAGGTGTTGGTTTTGGCACTAGAAATTTTTAAGAAAAATTTCACGATGTTTCATCAAACTCAATCGAATTCCGAAAATGAAATCCTTCTAAAATCTAACATCAAAAAAGGAGTTTACGACTGATCTAAAAGTGAGGAACGAACGATCCAAAAGGAGCTTGCGACTGCTACCACCAAACAACAAATGCCACCTCTACTCTACCCTTTCTTTTCATCCAAATCAGAGGTGAACGTTTTTCTTCAATTGAATTCGCTATTTCTGCTTTACCCGTTTCAAACGACAACCATTCTACCTCATTGTGCGGTTCAACGAGCCAATCGTGTTTTGTTGGAATGGACAATTGAGATTCTTCGAATTGATCAAAATCTTTAAATGAAATGTAAAATCCAACGATGCATTCTTGACTTAAAGGTTGAATTGAAATATCCTTTCCAAAAGGCACAAATAATTTCGCTTTGAAGTAAACTCGTTGCTCAACTTTCGCAGAATCAATCCCAAGGATTCTCAACGCACCAATGGATTCAGGCCTATTAATCAATGGGAACTGTTTCTCTTTAATCTTGTCCATTTTCTGGATCAGCGAATCTTTTCTGTTCGGGCCAATCCATGAATCAATGTCAGAACTACCTGCGTTTTCATCATACACATAGAACTTATAAACGACTTCGATGTGGTATTGCGTCCCTTCTTTCTCAATTAGAAAATCGTATTCGCCAATCGTTCGTTTGTCCGAATAAATTTGAAGGTTCTTTTCGATGATTTCAATGCTTGAATCTGCGATTAGTTCGGACTCAACGAAATGCTCAACAAGGTGGCCAAGACGCAATTTCTTTTCGATGCTTCCTGAAAATGAATTGCCACTGTCGCGGTAAAAATCAAATTGCTCCAATCCAGACAGTTTGCCTTCCCACAATTTTGGTGTGGAGGAATAACCCAAATATTGACGTTTAAGATTCTCGTTCATCGCGACGCAATATACAAATCAATGCCATCGGGACTGCAATGCTATTAACGAATCTTCACAATCAATTTCAGATTATTACGCTATTTTTAGCACATGAAACGTATACCATTAATAATAGGCCTCATTTTCCTTTTCAATGCCAACTACAGCACTGCACTTATGAAGGACGAGCGTGCATTTATCCGTAACAACTTCCCGCATATGGAAGAGGTGCTGACCTTCCTCAATCAACAACTAAAATACGAGTGTAAAGATTGTGCATACGGCGTGGCTAAAAAGCGGACGGGTTATTATCTAACGATGTTTAATTATACGACCAAAAAAATTGAAGAAGTTCCAATTTGGAAAGCCGAATTGAATGGATTTACGGAATTCAATATTGATAATTATGTTGACAGAACGAAGGCCAGAAGTGCGAATAGCTCAGATCTAAATAACTTGTACAACTTCAGAGCAAAGTACGACTTCATGCTTGTGTTCGGTTATGAAAACTGGGCTGAAGATGCCATTAAGCTTCTATCCCCTTACTCAACGTTTTTATCAAACGAAGATAGAGAAATAATGGCCAGAGCTCATGGAGACATAGCTCTTGATATAATTGACAACAAAGTTTCAGGGAAAGAATTCAAACCTCGGAACTACAAAAAAATAGACCAAGAACGTGTTGATTTATTCATGGACAAGGTCAATCTGATAATGGATTATTGGACCGAGGTTAAAAAGGGTGATGAATCCTATAAACCATTGATAATTGCTGATCTCGACTTAAAAATCGGAAATGAGTTCATGCATTATTACAATTTACTGATTTCAATTCAAGAAGAAAGTCTCGCTGAAGATCTTCTGAAAAGAGCTTATTTTTCTCCGAGTCAAGTTCAAAGCGCTAAAAACCTTTTGTACGGCTGTCCAGAAAAAAGCTTTCTTTTCACTCAAGGCGATTCGGATACATTTCCATTGTGGTACGTCCAAAACAAGTTGGATTATCGAAAAGACGTTATCGTTTTAAACACATCGCTTTTGTATACGCCTTGGTACGTTCAAATGAACAAAACGCGCCGCAATTATGAATCTACAATTGACCAACAGAATTATGGTAAACTCTTAGACAAAGGCCAATATATCGACCGAGGATCACAAGTTGAACCTTACAGCCAATGGCTTACGAACAAGTTTACGCTAACCGATTCCTTGTCTTATTCGTTGGTTCCTGAATCGTTCATCATTCCGTTTCAAGGTTCCAATTTAGAAATTAAGTTAAAAGGCCCTAGCGTTGGACAAAATGCCTTTGTTATGCTGGATATTATTGCGAGTAATTCTGAACGAGAATTTAGTTTCGCAAGTCCATTTCAATTGTACTCTCTCGGCTTGGTTGAAAACTACGTGAGCAGAGGTAAATCATTTTTAATGACCAACGCTCCAGTTTCTCCACATTGCGATGAAAAATCCGTCGATTTATTGGATAACCTACTGTTTTACATGGACTACAAATACCTCGCAAGCCTCAGCCATACGGCATCAAGCGAACTCAATTTATTGACCTATGGAATAGCTGGATTGGCAAATACGTTTGACACTGATCGCGAACGAATGATTCAGAAATTCATCAAACAGGTTCCAAATTCTTCTCTTATTTCAATTGGAAATTTTGGACATTTGGAAATCGTCAATTCACTGTATTCAGATCAGTTCCCTTATCAAAGTCAGGAATTGAAAAAGGAATTGAAAACAACGGCATTGGATCGCATTAAAAAAATTACTTCTTTGAATAAAACCTTCGACAAAGACATAAGCGATATGGAAGAACTTTTCAGCATCTATGCGGGCGTTCGAATCCAATGGTTGAAGTACGAGGAAGTTGTTATTAAAGATGCCGACAAGGAGGTTTTAATTGCGATCAAAGAAAAGGTTGACAGCCTTCAGGAGAACGCAATTGTATTGCACAGAGAATGGACCCGTCTTAAATTAGTCGCGATGAAAATTGCATTGGACAGCTTGGATTTATCACAAAAATAAAATTGAACAAATGAGCAATTTAAAAGATCAATTTTTACTCAACCCTGAGTACAGACATTTAAATCACGGATCATTTGGCGCTTGCCCAAAACCGATTTTTGAAGATTATCAAAATTGGCAATTGGCGTTGGAACGAGACCCGGTTGACTTCTTTGTAAATAAAGGAAATGAGCAGCTTCAGAAGTCAAAAGAAGCGTTGGGGAAATACATCAATTGTGATGCTGACAACCTTGTTTACACCATGAACCCGACTTGGGCCATCAATATCGTTGCGAAAAGTTTGGACCTTAAACCTGGAGATGAAATTCTAGCTACAAATGCAGAATACGGTGCATTAGACAGAACTTGGAATTACTACTGTGACAAGGCAGGGGCGAAATACGTTCAGCAAGAGATCCCACTTCCACTCTCTTCAAAAGAAGAATTCATTGAGGCTTTTTGGAAAGGATATTCGGAGAACACCAAAGCCATTTTCATTAGTCAGATCACAAGTATGACAGCGACAATTTTCCCTGTCAAAGAAATTTGTGAACGTGCAAAAGAACTTGGCTTGCTCACAATTGTTGACGGTGCACACGTTCCAGGACACATCCCGCTTGATTTGCAAGAATTAAAAGCGGACGTTTACACAGGTGCCTGCCACAAATGGATGTTGACGCCAAAAGGATGTTCATTTTTGTACATCACACCTGAATACCAAAACGACTTTGATCCCGTATTAATAAGTTGGGGCTTCGAAGCGGACGTTCCAGGGAAATCAAAGTTCTTGGATTACCATCAACTTCAAGGAACACGAGATTACTCGGCCTTCTTAACAGTTCCAAAAGCGATTGAATTTCTAAACGAAAACAATTGGGAGGAAGTTTCAAGCCAAGCCAAGCAACTCATTTTAGACAACTACAAAGACCTGTGCGACCTTTTCGGAACAGAACCAATTTGCCCAGTGACTTCAGAGTTTTTGGGCCAAATTTGCAGCATTCCAGTGAACATTAGCAGCGTAGCAGAATTGAAAAACATACTATTTCAGAAATACAAAATTGAAATACCCGTATTCCAATTGAGAGACATGGTTTTCATGCGTTTATCAGCTCAGGCTTATGTTTCACAAGAAGATGTCGATTATTTGAAAGAAGCAATTCGAGAGATCAAAGCAACGACGGATATTATAAATTAGATTTTTAGATCAGTCGTAAACTCCTTTTTGGATCGCTTTGCTTTTGGATTTGATTGTGCCAAAACAATTGGCTATCGTGGTTCTTGATTTAGCGAAAGTGAAATCTTGCGCCAATACAGTGTTCATCAATAGTGCCTTTGCGCCTTTTGCGGTTAAAAATAGCACAACAAAAAACGTCCAACCTGATTTCTCAAATTGGACGCTCACTCCTGGTTATCCTTGTATCTTAATTCATAATGTTAATCGCAATCCTTCGACTCTTATATTGAGCTGAAACCCTACCACCTGCAAGACCTGATTCCGTCAAATAGGTTGACAGTTCTCTTTCAATTTGAATATTCGCTGTTCCTACTTCCAATCCATTCAATTTGAATTGATCCAAGATAACATGCGATGTTCCCGGATTCGTGATTGTCCACGTTTTAGATCCCGATCCCGATCCACTTATAGTTACCTTAATCGTCTCTCCAGAAACCAAAGGAGCGCCATCCCAAGGCAGAAAAAAGTTTCCGCTTCTACTGATGCTGTTTACGCCAAATGGAATTTCAACTGAGTTCAAACCTGAAACTTGATTTTCAAACTCTTTACTATCTGTATCAACGAATGAAAATGAACCTCCATTTAAATTACCTGAGCGGTTTAAAGAGTAATGACCCATTGCATTTTTCCATGCAAGTCCTTCTCCGTTAAAGTGAACTCGAGAAGGGTAAGACAATTCAATCTTTTTTCCGCCACTGTTGTCCAAACGAAACGTCGCCGTCATACTTGACTTATTGACATTCGCGTCGTACGTGTATTCGTAGCTCGAATAAATTCTGTTTTGATCGATGTTTACAGATTCTTCTCTTTTACATGAAGGCAAGAAAAGAATTGACATCAAAATGATCTGGAGTGTAATTCTTCTTTTCATAACTCTTGTTTTAATTATTTATACATAGTATTTCAAAGAGCGTGCCGAAGTTGAAAGACTGCTATTTTACCGACTCACGAACTAAATTATTGCTAACTTCGATGCCCATGAAAATTGCACTTGACAAGAAGAAAAACGGAAGAAAAATGGCCATTGCTTTGCTATTTGTACTAGTTCAATATGCCGTTGCATTTTTACTTATGGCTGACAGTTATACCAATGAACAGGCTTTAATGGAAAACCTCGTTTATTTCGTTTTCATTATTCTAGGAGCAACGGTTGGATTCCTTTTGCTTTACCATTATTGGAAACTTAGAAAACTCAAAGACCGAGTTATATCCTATGAAAACGGTGTACTCAATGACCATTCAGCGTGGTTGGGGAAAATTTACAATTTAAACGTTGAGGATATTCAATCCATTGCAAGATGGTCGAGATCAAAACGAGTGAATGAGTACAAAATGATTGTTGGGCCTGGATACAAAGGCGGAAATCAAATCAAAAAACTATTGAAGCGCAGATCTTTTTACATTAAGGATAGCGTCGTTAATCCTGCTGAACTTTTGAAATTGGCAGAGATGATTGGAAATGATATCGCTCAACAAAATCAAAGTTCAACGACGTAAGCGCCATCCTTCAAGTTATAATTCGTTTGATTCTTTGCTAAGTAAGGCAAGTCAATAACGACATCCACAATTCTTTCTTCTTGCTGATAATTGGACCTCAGAAAGTACGTCTTTCCATTCATTTCCAAATACACATCGCGATTGATATTCGTGAATTCGAACGTACCTAGTACTGATTTATATTTCGTTTTCCCTTCTTTCAATTCAACGTATTTCACGTTTCCAGGCTTGACCTTCGAATAGGCATCGAGCAGGAAATGAACTCTCTTCAAATCAGCTTTCTTCCCAATATAAAAGCACGTTATTTGACCTTTTGATTTTATTGAGATTGTCGGCGATCCAATATTGTAAAACACCATCTCGTTTTGGTTCATTCTCTCATTTCTATCCCATTGTATTCCGGTGAGGACAATCAAAGTAATCAATGATCCTGCATATAGCAATCGCTTATTTTTTCGGATTAGAAGCAAGATCGCTATAAGCGCGTAGAGAAAGAAAACGACCATTGCCGAAGGTGCGAATCCGGTTGCAACAGACCCTGGGATTGATTCTACGAACTGAATAAAGAAAAACAACATTGAGATTCCAAGTCCGAGCAAGAAAACTAAAATAGGTTTCAAAAAGGCAAGCGCTTTAAAGGTGAATAAGGCCAATCCAATTGCAAGTAAAACGCCCGCAAACACCATAACACCTAAATTGGAGAGCATGAAATAATTCGGAAATTGATGGAAATAATAGAGCGACAACGGAACGGTTAAAGTCTGTGCAGAGATTCCAATTGCGGTCCCTTCCCAAATCTTGTTCAGCCATTTGTTCTTTATTAGCAACAAAGAGCAAACTCTTTCATACATCAATAAAATTCCTAAGACCGCTAAGTAGGACAACTGAAATCCAATATCATAAATCAACAATGGATTGATCAACAGAAGAACGAAAGCCGAAAAGAAAAGCGTATTCACACTATTTCCGTTTTTGCTCCACACCTGCCCCAACATTAAAACTGAAAACATAAAAGCAGCTCTCATTACAGAGGGAGAAAAACCAGTTACGCCGGCGTAAATCCAAACCAGAATTACGCAAATTAAGACAGCGTTTCGCCTTGAAATAAACCGAGAGAATTTGCTCAGCACAAAAAGAAGCAAGTACATTATAATTCCCACATGCAATCCTGAAACAGCCAAAACATGCATTGCACCAGCATTTCCAAAACTTTTCTTCGTTTCCATGGATAAAGTACTCTTGTCTCCTAACAAAAGCGCCTTTGCAATTCCCGCTTGATCTTCACCCAAATTGGCAGTCAACGAAGCCGTTAAGTTGTAACGAATACTTTTAAAAAATGCAGTGATTTCTGGAATGTCTTTATGGTCAATGTATCTGAATTCAGACTCACCGATGAACGCCATTTTTCGAATGCTTTTATTGTTCCAATAGCCCTTAGCGTCAAATTCTCCTGGATTCCTAGCGTTTTCAATTTCTTGAAAATTTGTTTTCAAAAAGATGATATCGCCTTCTATGAATTGCGTTTGAGCATAAAACAAAACGGATTCAGAACAAGGAACCATTCCATCCTTCGTTTTAATATGCGTCAGCCGGCCTAAAGTTTTCTTCCAAGGTTTGTCACTTTTTTCAACCTCTTCAATTTCAACAATTACAGCGCTATCGTCTCCTGCTTGCGAATCTGCAATGGTCTGAAACGAATCCATGAGTTCGGCTCCGAGTAAGACAATCAAAACACCGATGCAGGTTGTCATCACCGCCGGATTCATTTTTTTTATCAATGACATCCCAATCAATGAAAAAAGAAGAATTAGAAATGTGATTCCATAATCAGACGAATACATTCCCCCAAGGATCACCCCAACAATGAGTAAAGGTGTGATCACGGAAAAAGGCGCTCTAAAGAAATTCAATATAGAAATACAGTTTAGTCGTAAGCAAAACTATGCTTTGATAAAACCGATCACAAGAGTACAAGTACCTAATCTTTTGCAACATTTACGCAAAAACATCAATTGAACGTTCTAAATAAAGAATACGAAGAATCAAAAAAAATACCTATAAAATCAGAATGGTCGAGAGGTGTAAATGCAGCGTAGAAGTATAGTTTCGATTTTGGAATGGCAAAAGATCAAGTTAAGATCTAATTTCATATTCCTCAAGCGAAACAGTTCAAATGTTCGTAAAGTAAGCAAGACTTGATGTGACCATTAGAATAAAAACTATTTAGGCTTGGTAAACGTTGAATTTTCCCAAATGGCTAATAATTCACGCCTATTTTGTTCATCAGTAACACACATACTTACACTAAAGTCTCGACCATCGAGAAGTGCTGAATAGAAAATTTGAACCATATTTATGTTTTCGGCATTGTCGTAGAAAAGAATTTCATAACACTGAAATTTAACACCGCCAATGTTCGAGACCGTTGTTTCTGATGAATCCAATCGAGCGCCTTGATTCGCATAGACGCTATAGAATAATTCTTTAAGATCGGCATTGTGCACTTTCCATTCGGCTTCATCGCCCTCGTAAACTTCATGAATAGATTGAAACATATTCGCACTGTCTTTTGTAAAACTAAAAACGTTCTTCAAAAGGTTAAGATCCATTTTCGAACCAACCGCAGCTTCGGTAGATTCAACGCCTTTTTCATTAATTGCCGCAATTTGCTCCTGAGTTTGAATTCTCCATATTGCAGGAACTTCAATACTCCACCCTATCACAGTATCTTGGTAAATAACATTTGGCATCTGTGAAAGGTCTTCCACTTCATCAGCGTCATTTTGATTACACGCAATCAAAGTCAACGAAATAACAAAAAGATATAAATAGTTCATAATGCAGTGATTATTTTGAGATTAACGTCACCCAAGTTTTGCGTCCTTTTTTTCGCGTTGAATAAACAAACCCAGCCCCCTCTGTCAATTTCAGATCAACTTCAATTGGAAGGTTATTCAGCAATAATTGGTCAGAGTAATTTGGCATTCTCGAATTCAGAAACGCGGTATACTTAACAAGATTTCTTTTTCCTACAATTAAGAATTGAACTGATGTAACAGTGTCCGATTTAAAATAAACTGAACAGTTCTTAGCTGAAAAAGAGGCGAAATTGGCCTTCTTAATTTGAATATCCCCATAGCTATAAAGAGAATCGGGCAGTAAAATAAGTAGGCCCTTTGGAGAGAACAATTCTGTTGGGAAAACAAATTCGAATGTGTCAATTTTCCTTTGATAGTGCTTGATGCCCACTTCTTGCGATTGAGCATTAATAAAGATAAACACTACAATTAAACTTAGATAAATTTTATTCATCATTCATAAAATAAAAAAAAGGAATCCACAAAGTGAACTCCTTTTATATTCATCAGAACTGAAATTAATTTCCAGTTACTACAGTTGTAAATGTTGTTCTAAACAATTTTGATGTCACTTTGTAATCAACCGTTGCTACTTTTGTGATACCACCATTCTCCGCAGCTTTTTTAATTGAGATATCTGCTGCTTTTGGTCTAAAAATCCCCAAAAGTACAGAATAACTCGCCTCACCTCTTTTCTCGCTTACGTTATCAGTAACTAAAAGTGGTCCACTAACAGAACAACTAGCCATTGTGATAAGTACACAGATGATCACACTAATTTTCAATATATTTTTCATTTTTCTAATTTTAATGTTATTCGCCTGTAACGATAAGTTCTACTTTTTGAAAGAAAACGAAGTTCGTAATCTTAAGATCTACAGTAGCGATTAGATCGATATTTCCATTTTGAGCTGCTTCAATAACTCCGTAATTCTTGTTTGTTGACAAACCATTTTCAAGGTTATTTCTAGATGCTGCCCCAAAAACTAAAGTCGTTTTAGATTTACCAACTGAAGCTCCAATTGGATTGTTTGTAGCTGTTACTGGAATAATTGTCGAACATGATGTAAGAACAACTGCAATTACAGTAATCGCTAATAATTTTGATTTTAACATTTTATTATTGTTTAATGGTTTGAGTTTATTGTCCTGTTACTTTAAAGCTGTAAAATGGAATAAAGCAAAGTTTCACGCGCATCTCTGATACACCGACAGTTGTGATTCCTCCTTTTTTCATTGCTGCTTCGTAGGATAAATCGAAGTTTTTCTTGAACTGGTGCCCTTTTACTTCACCCATTTTTGTTCCAACTGGATTGTTCGTAATAACGGCAGTATGTGAAACTACACAAGACCCCATTAATCCGACAACACAGATTGAAGCGAAGATCGCTTTCATTTTTTTCATTAGTGACTAATTTAAGTTATTTAAGCCGCAAATATATACTTAATTTTCCCGCTAATAATACCTATTTATTTTTTTAACATAATCCTACAGACGCGATTTACATAAGCCGAATTCTCTTTAACAGCCTCACTATGAGGTCAAAACACAAAAAAGCAATTCACCCAATTTACAGCTTCAAAAGCCTCGGAAACAAATCGGAAAAACAGCTCTAAATATCCCAACAAATCGAGGAGGTATTAATACAATAATAATTGAAATTCAGATAGTTATCCCCAAAGTCAACTGCGATCGATATAAGGGCAAAATAACCAATGAAAATTGCGCGTCAATCGTTTACAGTGATAAATCGAGAGTTCAGTAATGATCCAACAAACAACAATCGCTTATTCTTTCGGATAAGAAATTCAGTTTTATCTAACGACATACAGTTACCAGGTACATTCTCTATTAAAAAGAATGTAAAACAAGCTCTCTTTTCACAATTTCTCAAGCTAAACACACCAAGATTATTACTCAATAAGTAGGGGTATATGTACTTAACCTGTATGGTACATGTGCGCAATCTTTTGATTTAAAATAATGATCTGCATCTGCTTTATGGTTAAATGGTAATTCGTTCATAATTATATATTTAAATTTATTCAAATTCTCAAAATAGTGGGTAGAACTGCTCATTTGAAGTGTTTAGTTTATATTTACACCATTGATCTCTGATGAAAGAACCTCTAGATTTAAGCGTTCATGTATACATCATGAATGTGGGAGAGCTGAAAACCAGAATCAAGAGTAGGCAGTTTATTTAATAATAATGAAAAGATTAATGTCGAAACAAAAATTGTTTCTAATGTGTTTGTCACTCCTTGTTGCTCTTGGCGGATTCGCACAATCCATGAATGGAACCGTCGTTGGAATTATTTCCCTCGGAACTCAAGACTACTGCTTTATTTCTGAGGACGGCACCTCAAATGTCTTTAAGACTTCACCGTATACCGCTGGAGAATTACAAGTACAAGATGAAGTAGATTTGCGAAGAACACGCATTCAAAATCAAGTAGAAGTAACAGCTGATCCGTTAAGTACTCAATTGTTTGCTATGCTCGAAGTTGCAGTGCCTGGGCAAAGTATTTACTATCCTGATGTGAGTAGATTGCCACAACTTGTTGACGGGATCCTCTACTTCGATGATGAAGCTCATCTTGTAGAAGTTTATGATATGGTCACGCTCTTTTTAGAGGATGAATCTTATGATAAAGGAATGGATACTAAACTTGATGAAATTGAACAAAACGAATTTCCATTATTCACCTCATTTAGAACCTACTTCAATACACGTTATAACTGGGTAGATGGATCGTTTACGGAACTAGAAATTGAAGATATTTCAAATAAAGATTATGTGTTCGATGAGATTTATAAAATGTTTCTCAACGAAAGTGCGTTAATCGGTATCGATGATAGAGTATATTATTATCACGATGAAGACAATATTGTTTCTGTGTTATCTACTGACGAAGAAGGAATTTTAACTCTTGGCTCGATTGCAAGTCTTAGTCAAAATGAGGGCTATGACCTTTTTGCTCCATTTTCAATAATTTTTAATGCGAGATATTCGGTGCATTCTACGAAAGGAGAGCTTGGAGCTAACCCAAAAGGAAATGTTACAGGACCAACAGGCGTAACGTATCAATCAATTCCGGGCAAGAGATATAAGGAATGTTTACCTTTAGAAAAGGGTCTTCTTATGGAGCTTCTAGTGGCTGGTAATAATTTCTATGGCTCTGTAACCAATGTGAGTTTAACCATTGATTGGAATGATGGTGTAAGTTCTATCCAAACCATTAATAACTATGATGGAGAAACTATTTGGCATACATTTCCAACGGCTACATTTTACTATCCAAAAACAACCTTAACCTTTGATCATGCAGGGTACACAATATCTATTAATGATGGTAATGGAACGCTCAATATCGGGAATATTACTACGGCTGGCGATAATATTATATTTGATGCGTCGTTTACCTGTACACAAAACGATAATCATGACGTTGATTGGATTAAAGTCGGTAATAAAATAATGGAGTGTAAGGCATGGGTTAAACATAATACTGTCACTAAGCAGGTTGGAAGCTATACACATTCATGGAAACAAAAAACAGATGGATCATGGAAACGTGAAAAAGCACTTATCTCAGCCCAGTGCAGAGGTGTCTTTAGAGATTTATACTGTGTTGCCGAAGAGACAAGGGGAGGTTTTAAAGAGCATAGTAACGATAAGAAAATTCAAAAAACAAAAGGGAAAGCTTTTAAGCGTTACACGCTTGGAACTGGAGATATTGAATCATGGCACCATTTGCAAAAAAGCGGAGTTGATATTTTACATTACATCACGGTAAACCCATGTCCATAGACCTTTTTACATAATAAAAATTGCTAACGGTATTGGGTTTACTGATACCGTTAGCTTAACTTATAAATATGAAGCATAGTTTAGTCTTATTAATGATTCTTTCTACAGGATTGATGTTCGCCCAAAATCATGAGTTCAGTATTGACTTTAGATACGGTATTTCTCATAACAACCTTTCGCCTACACAAACAGCGTATGGAGAGATACGAAACCCACGAACACTAAATGACCAAGGTTTTCTGGTTATGTATAAGTATCAGTTCTGGAAAAAAAGACATCTCTATGTTTCAGGAGGGATTGAATTTTCTCAATCACGACATTATCAGCCTTTGATAGGCTCTGGTAGTGGGTATCATTTAGACAATATTCTCATCAATAAAAATCGAATGACCTTTCACTTAGGTTTAAACAAGCAATTCCATTTATATGATGATAAATTGATTTTAGATTTTGGTATACATCTTATACATCGCTCGTACGGCTCACTTGAAGACGATATAAGTGCCGAATATCAATTCAGCATTGATAGGCCCTGGATTGAATACACCTACGATTTCAAAACATTTTATGGAGATGAGCATTTTGCAACAGGAATCCCACAAGGTTTTGTTCAAACATATAATCTTGACTTCAATACACAAGTAAAGTTTCGTATAAAAAGCCAGTTCTTCCTAAATGTTGGTTTAAGCTATTCGAGGAACAATGTTTTCTTCTATACCTACTCAAACACTGCGAGACATTATTTGAATGGATCTCCTACATCAACCTCGCAATTTTCATATACAGGACTGCAAGACGACGGGGGACCAAAAGGGGGAATACGAGACCATTTCATATATTTAAGTGCAGGCTTATCATACAAGTTTAACTGGAAGAAATGATTACTTTTTCAACAAAACTATAATATAACAAAACCTATCACCGGCGGATAATCAATCAACCATTAGCAACATTTCCGTAAAATACAAATTAAAAACTTTAGCGCATTTCTTACCCATTAACAACCCATTAACATAAGTTGGCATCCACATTGCAATACATAAAGTCAAATTCTAAAACACGACATTATGAAAAATCTTACATCCTTACTTGCAATTATTTGTATCAGTTTTGTGACGGTGGCAGCAGATCGTCCATATAATCGTCTCGATAGATTGTACAATTCTGATCCTTCAAGATGCTTAAAAGTGTCAAAGCGTTATATCAAGTACTTACCTGATAACGCAGTTCCATTTTATTTCGCGTCAATCGTTTACCGTGATAAATCAAGAGTTCATTTATCAATCAAAACGAGATATCTGATGATGAGTAAATCAATCGGATATGCAATGAAATTTGAAGATTTCGATGATACCGATCTTGAGATTAAATTGGGATGGGAATCGTATTTGGAAGAATTGCAAAACGATACTGAATTGTTAATTAAAGAATTAGAACAAACTGAAATAGCAAGACTGGGTGATCGACTTGCCATCAAACATCAGAAAATGGTGAACAACCGTGAAATCATTTTATTGGTTTCTGGAGGAACGAACGACAATCAAATTACAGTTCCAGGAGGTAACAGTTCTGAAGTTGAAAATGAAGAGGAAGTCGTTGAGTCGGATAACTCTGAAGAGAAAGGCTATTATGGGTTGGCTTCTGGAAACGAAATTACTCCATCATACAATAAGATTCAAGAACGCGAATTGTTCAATATGATCAATGAAGAGCGTAAAGCCTTATTCATGTCTCCTTTAAAGTTGGATGATGGTTTAAACCAGGCGGCACGTTACCATGCATTTGATATGGCAACTCAGAATTACTTTTATGAAGAAAGCTACGACAGAATCGATGGTGACCTTGTCCTTGTAAGTGATGCAAAAACGCGCATTGGACAATTCCATCCAAAGCAACATATTCTCTCGCAGAACATTGCTGCAGGAAGCACAAATGCAATAGAAACATTCAATCAATGGATGGAATACGATGAGCAATATGACGTATTGTTTGACGAGTCGAGCAAAAAGGTTGGCATCGGTATTTTCTACGATCCGTCTAGCTCAAGCGGGTATTA
>JAWUWJ010000063.1:0-25712 GCA_034111925.1 Crocinitomicaceae bacterium | reverse complement strand
TATGATGAAGACAAGCATTAACGATGTTCTCAGTTCCCTCCCGATTGATTTTCATGACCCGATTGAAATCTTTCGGATGAAAAGAAACCAGTCCCGCGCAGTGATAAATATGCGAACCTCCGTCCATTAATTCTAGAACACTGGTAATGTCTAAGATGTCGCCTGCAACCCAATTGATTTTTGAGAACTGCTCGTTCCAAGATTCAGGATTGTAGTATTGAAACAATGCCTTCACTTGATTCAATCGATCAGCGGAGCGGTAAATCGCTTTTATTGATTCATCCGTTTTACTAAGACTAAACAACAAATGCGAACCAAGAATTCCAGTACCACCAGTGACAAATATCATGCAACGAAGTTACGATCTTTGCTTGAATTATACTCTTTTTGGCAATTTTTGGATGGGGAGAATGGCTCTTCGAACATTTAACGATTTAGCATGAGTATTTAGCATGAGTGCATTATCAAAATAATTGTGTGGGAGATTGAGTTGTCGTTACTTTGTAATATGAGATTATTTGGGACTGCGCTATTACTGTTCACGTGCCTTCTAGCGACTTCTTGTACTTCTGAGTACGAAGAACGTCTAGAGGAAGCTAAAGTTCTAAGAGAGCGGTTTTTAATCGTTGAGGAAAGTAATTTTCTAACTCCTTCTGGGGAGCTTTCATCAGAGATGAAAGAAATCGAGTCAGAAATCGAGTTTTTGGCAAAAGTTTCAGGAAATGAAGAGCTGTTTCTGCGTGAAATCAAAAGGTACTAAAGCTCCAATTCTATTGAAGGATCCCAATACACTTCTTTGAAATTTACAATTTTATCCTTCTCGACTGCAACGCCCTCTTTTTTTAATAAACGTTCCATTTGATCTGGATCAGCGAAATGTGATTTACCCGTTAACAAGCCAATTCTATTGACCACTCTGTGTGCAGGAACATCGATTCGATCATTTACTGCATTCATCGCCCATCCAACCATTCGACTGGATCGGGGAGATCCTAAATACTTGGCAATTGAACCATAAGAAGTTGC
The DNA here is from genome assembly GCA_034111925.1 of Crocinitomicaceae bacterium. GTDB lineage: Bacteria > Bacteroidota > Bacteroidia > Flavobacteriales_D > Crocinitomicaceae > UBA4466. Next base: position 24,686 of record JAWUWJ010000063.1, on the reverse strand, counting down.
TCTTCCCTCTGGAATTAGTCGAACCACGTCATAAACGTTTTGAAAAAAGTCTTTATTTTTTTCGGAGAGCTTCATCTTAGAGATTGAATTTTATATGTTTCCCTTTGTAAACCACCGTTTTATTTGGATAGATATATGACACTGTATTGTCTCCTGTGTGAAAACGAATGGTGAAATCATCGATATTCATTCCCGAAACAACATATTCTTTGATATACCCTTCATACGATCGACTAACGACAGGAAATTTAGAATCACTTTTCATCCCTCCTGAATTCAGCTTTGATTCAATAATATAATCGGTAAAGTCCTGTTTCAAATTCCAGTATACTTGATCTGAAGAGTGCTTTGTTGTCGTGTCTCCACCAACGATTGTCAATTTAAGATAACCGTTCTGAGAAAATGAATCTGCACTTAAAAAGAGTGTGAAAGCAATTGCGAGAAGTCTAGTGGTATTGAGCATGGGTAGTTTAATAAGTGAAGATAAAAATGGATGGTCTTCATTCAAAAATACAATCTAGTTGGATTCATTTGAGAATAAATCTATCAGAAGATTTCAACAATGTGCGATTTCAGATCGGTCAATTCGCTCTTTATTATTTAAACTCTTCCCCATTTCCAAAGGCGTTTGGGGGATAAATTGATTTGTTGGTAAATAAAATTGGAATTCAATCAAGCGCTTTTATGTGCTTGATTTCTAACATTTAATGAAGCGAATATTAAGTCAAAACAATTCAATATTCATCGTTCGTATGAATACCGTTTAAATCTATTTTTTAAAAGTATCTTCGGACTCCTCTAACAAAAATAAACCTATGAATATTTGGAATGTAGTTTCCAAAGTTGGTATTCGCGATCCGAAGAAAACGGATAAAGAAACCAAGCGCTTGATTTTCTTTAATCAAGTGCTATTCATTGGCTTTTTCGCGACTTTATTTCAAGTTGCGCTGACGTCGCCATTTATTGGCACTCAATCGTTTCTGTTTTTAATAATTACGGCAACTTCGACGGTTTCATTGTTTCTAAACTCAAAAGGAAGGTCTTGGATTTCGAAAAGGGTATTCATTCTTGTCGTATATTTTATAGGAACATACACCACAACTCTTTTGGGTGGAGACGGATTTTATCATTTCGGAACATTATCAATCTTTGCTGCTACACTTATTCTATTTGATACCAAATCGGAAAAAATTGAAATTCTATTGGGCCTCCCATTGGTTGCGTTGACTTTGCTTATTGGAGAGTTTGGTTGGTTTAATGCGCCTGATTTTTCAAGTCATGAGGCAATCGAAATAGTGCGATTTTCTAATATTTTCAGCTTGTTAGCAGTGAATTCTATACTGACGATATTCATTATTCGATTGAATGATAAGAATGAAAGTGAATTGGTCAATAGTAAATCAAACCTTGAAACCCTTGTCGCTGAGAGAACTTCTGAATTGAACGATCAAAGATTAATCTTGGAGGCTCAGAACAGAGAGAAAGAAGTTCTTCTCCAAGAGGTGCACCATCGAGTAAAGAACAACCTGCAGATTATCGTGAGTTTGATTAATCTGCAAATGTCGCAGACGGATGATGAGGGAACGACGGTGGCTTTGTCTGAAACACAAGGGCGTGTTCTCTCAATGTCAATTATTCATCAGGAAATGTACCAGACGAATAATTTTGCGAAGGTGGGTGTTAAAGAATACATTCTGAATTTAATTGAGACGACTTCTGAACTGCATGGGTATGATTGTATCAGTCCGACTGTAAAAGTTGATGATACGTTCAATATCAATCTGGAAAAAGCGATTCCTTTCGGCCTAATTATTAATGAAATAGTAATGAATTATTTCAAGCATGTCGCACATGAAAAGGGGGCGACTTTTAAACTTTCCATCGTTCCAGATCTTAAAACAGATACATATATCTGCAGGTACAGTGACAATGGACCTGGTTTCAATTCAATAGAGAATTCAAATTCATTGGGGCTTCAATTGATTGAAAGCTTAACGGAACAAATCGATGGTGAATTTCGATACTTCAATGACAACGGAGCGGTCTATGAGTTCACAATCAATCTTTAATCGAAATTAACAAGGATTACTCTACCGTAACTGACTTGGCCAAGTTTCTAGGTTGATCAACATTACAATTACGCATAACAGCGATATGGTACGAAAGCAATTGGAAAGGAATTGTAGCCAACAGTGGAACCAAATGTTCGTCTGTTTCTGGAATTTCAATTACGTGATCGGCGATTGCTTTCACCTGCGTATCTCCTTCGGTCACAATGGCGATTAATTTCCCTTTTCGTGCCTTGACTTCTTGAATGTTACTTACAACTTTTTCGTAAGAAGTTCCACTCGTCGCGATTACAAAAACGGGCATTTCCTCATCAATAAGAGCAATTGGACCGTGTTTCATTTCAGCCGCTGGATACCCTTCCGCGTGGATGTATGAAATTTCTTTCAACTTTAATGCACCTTCAAGAGCCACTGGGAATGAACTTCCACGTCCTAAATACAAGGCGTTTGTAGCATCTTTATATTGCGCAGAAATGTATTCTATCTTGTCGTTCTTATCCAATACTTGTTGAACTTTCGATGGAATTGCTTCCAGTTCAGACAGCATCGTTCTGTATTTTGATTCGCTTAATGTTCCTTTCTTTTTCGCAAGAGATAAGGCCATTAACGTAAGTACTGTTACTTGAGCTGTAAATGCTTTCGTTGATGCAACGCCAATTTCAGGTCCAGCATGCGTATACGATCCTGCATCTGTAATTCTAGATATTGAGGATCCGACAACATTACAAACCCCAAGGATTGTTGCTCCTTTTGATTTCGCCAATTCAAGCGCTGCCATTGTATCTGCAGTTTCTCCAGATTGAGAGACAGCAATTACAACATCGTTTTCATTGATAATAGGATTTCTATAACGGAACTCACTCGCATATTCAACTTCAACGTTGATTCTGGCTAAGTCTTCAAATAAATATTCTCCAACCAAACAAGCGTGCCATGAAGTTCCACAAGCGATCATGATTATACGGTTCGCATTGACCATTTTTTGCTCGTAATCTTTGATTCCTCCAAGAGAAACCCAGCCTTCTTTAGCATTCAAGCGACCTCTGAAACAATCTTCAATTGATCTTGGTTGCTCGTGAATCTCTTTCAACATGAAATGATTGTATCCACCTTTTTCTATGGCTTCAAGTTGTAATTCAAGTTCTTCGATATAAGGAGTTTTTTCTATATCATCGATTCCATATAGCTTCATTTCTCTACCAGTACGAAGAACAGCAATTTCTTCGTCATTCATGTAAACCACTTTTTTCGTGAATTCCACAAATGGTGTTGCATCAGAAGCACAATAGAAATCTCCATCGTGTCCAATTCCAACAACAAGCGGGCTACTTTTTCGAGCAGCGATCAACTTGTCTGGCTCACTTTTAGACATTACCACGATTGCATATGCTCCAATCACTTGTTGAAGTGCCAATCGAACGGATTCACCTAGTTTTGAGCCTGTATTTTTTTGAATGTCATCTATCAAATAACACAACACCTCAGTGTCAGTATCACTTTTAAACGTATATCCTTTTCTTACTAATTCTTGCTTGAGCGGATCGTAATTCTCAATAATACCATTGTGAATGATTGCCAAGTTTTGATCTTCTGAATAATGCGGGTGTGCATTTAGATCGTTTGGAGCACCATGTGTTGCCCAACGCGTATGGCCAATTCCAGCTTTTCCACCAGTATCTTTCCCTTCAGTAAATTCTTCAAGATTGGCAACTTTACCCGCCTTTTTGAAAATATTAAGATCTCCATTGTGAGAAAGTGCAACTCCGGCACTATCATATCCTCTATATTCAAGGCGTTTTAATCCCTTGACGATAATTGGATAAGCTTCTTTCTCTCCAACATAAGCAACAATTCCACACATAATAAACTAGAATTCGGTATACACAATATTAAGTCTTGGCTTTCCTTTATTGATAGAATTTGAACCATTAAAGATTATTCTATCACCAGACGTAATATACAAAACTGGAGACAGTGCTAGACCAGTGTTGTCCACTTGTTTATTGACAATCGCTTGTGCATAGGGTCTCAAATCAATGGTATAACTCTTGTTGAAATTATTATATCCAACGAAACTATAGAACCCAAACCCTCCCTCTTCAAGGATTGTCGTGACCGCTATATCCGCTGAAGGCGCATAATCCGCTCCGGTTTGATAGGAAACTGGAATTTCTAAAGTTGCTTTATGAACGATTGCGTTCTCAGGAATGTTATCCAATCCTGGAATTTCAACCATTGCTCTACTTCCAAAAGCTTGAGCGTAAAATTGACCTTGTCCTAAGTCAGGATTGTTTACTACGTTTTCAACATCCGTTCCAGACTGATTGATATCGACGTGATTGAATTTTGCAGTTTGGCTATTGATCAATAGATCATAAGCATTAGAAACTCCATTTTGAGAGTAGTAAACGGTCATTTTAGAATCCGTATTGTTCAAATCGAAGTAGAATAAGCCTCCTTCTCCAGGTGCTTGATATCCATTTCTTGTTCTAATGTGCAAACCTTTAAAGTACTCTTTGAAGCTCTCATTCGATGTGAATGTTCCATCTCCAGAACTCGCTTTATTAATGATGTCCCAACCCAATTCATTTTTCAAACGAATTCTTAATTGAGGTTCTACTGCATCACCGCCAACTACAGTTTCATTTGACGTATTGAAGTCGTACTGTCCATAAGGAATCGTTGTGGATCCAATTGGATTGTTATTTCCGTATGTTAAATCTTGACTTGCGCCAAAAGACTCAACAGTAGAAGTCGCATAATAGGTTGTGCTAAGAGAAATAGTATCTCCTAATTTGTATACCTCAACATCTTGGATTCCTGATTCACCATAAGATCCGGCGTATCTTAATCCTAAAACTACTGAGTCGACTGTGATTGTGCTCAAATCACCGAATACAGGAGAAAATGCTTTTAATTTTAATTCTGTATAAATTTCAGAGTTTACCGTTCCAAAAACAGGATCGTTGTAAGAACCTAAAACCCCGTAAATTGCGAAACTAGTCGATAGGGAATCCATATCGTCATAAATCGTGTAGGTGTTAATCGAAAATGTATCGGTTCCGTTAGATCCAAGAATTTCGTTTTGATTGATCGTATTCTGTCCAATTGTGTTGATTTTCTTTTTACAAGAAACAATAACAAAAAGAGCTAATAAAAAAGTAGCGGAAAGTGTAATACCTTTCCGCCACATTAATGGTGTAATATTTTTCATTCTTCTATATGAGGACTTCAGCTTCAATTACTTTGTCGATAAATTCAGAAACTTCTTTAGTTAAGTTTTCCTCAGCAACGAAATCAAGTTTTTCGCATTCAGCTGAATCAAATATAGCACGAAGCTCTGGTGTTAATTCTTCACTACCAACGCTTATTCCGTCTGCATATTTTACAACTGCCTTAGAAATGTTTTCAAAATTAGGCTCTGTGAAATCAGCAGTAACGTCATCTGTGAATCCGTCAAATTTAAGTTTTTCGGCAAATTTCGCATCCCAATTATTGTTAAACCCTTCATTGAACATGTTATAGATCACTTTCGTGTTCGTAAAATGAGGATCATCTTTGTATAGTTTCTTGATGTACATTGGCATCAATGAAGTCATCCAACCGTTACAGTGGATTACATCTGGCTGCCAACCTAGTTTCTTTACTGTTTCAAGAACTCCACGACAGAAGAACATAGAACGTTCGTCATTGTCAGGGTGGAAATTTTCATCCTCATCCATCACAGTTGACTTACGTCTAAAGTATTCATCGTTGTCAATGAAATAAACTTGCATTCTTGCTGCAGAAATGGAAGCTACTTTGATAATTAACGGATGATCAGTGTCATCGATAATCATGTTCATCCCAGATAGGCGGATAACTTCATGCAGTTGATGTCTTCTTTCGTTAATTACTCCGAACCGTGGCATAAACACACGAATTTCTTTTCCTCCTTCTTGAATCCCCTGCGCTAAGTTTCTTACAGTAGTCGACACCTCTGATTTTGGTAAAAAAGGTGAGATCTCCTGAGAAATAAAAAGTACTTTCTTTTTCTCCATGAAATTTTTATTATTAAAACTTTACAAAAATATAGAAAAAAAAGCTGAATTTCAACATAAACAGATAGTTTTGTTGGGTTCAATTCGTTTCTAAATGGGGGATATCGAGGTTTTTAAGACGGTTGTTTCTATACAATCCAAACTGCAATCTGATTACAAAAAGTCGAAAGTCGGTCTAGTACCTACGATGGGCGCGCTTCACGAGGGTCATATGACGCTTGTTCAAAAGTCTATTAGAGAAAACGATTGCACCATTGTCAGTATTTTTGTCAATCCGACTCAATTCAATAATCCTTCTGATTTAGAGAAATATCCGCGAAATATGGACCGAGATCTCGAGCTTTTGAGAGAACAAGGTGATGTTATTGTATTCGCACCTTCTGTTTTAGAGGTGTATCCTGATAATTATCAGACGGTTAAGTTGGAGTTAGGGCAGATGGGATTGGTCATGGAAGGAAAATTCAGAGAAGGACATTTCGATGGTGTAGTGAATGTGGTGAATCGTTTGTTCGAAATCATTCATCCTACGCATGCCTATTTTGGTTTGAAAGATTTTCAGCAATTGGCTGTCGTTCAGTTTATGGCGAATAATTTTGAATTGGACGTGAAGATTGTTGGATGCGAAATCTTTCGTGAGAAATCAGGATTGGCTAGTAGCAGCCGAAATCAACGTTTAACAGAAGCTCAACTGGATGAAGCACTCGTGATTTCACAAGCGTTGAAACAAGCCAAAATATCAGCAACCGATAAATCGATTCAAGATGTAATCGAAGAAGCCAAAAGAACTTTTGCAGCCTCCAGCCTTGAATTGGAGTATTTCCAGATCGTTGATCCAACGACTTTAATGGATTTACAAGAATGGAAATCAGGTGCACATGCCTGTGTTACAGCCTACTGTGGTGAGGTTCGGCTTCTAGATAATTTACAGCTAAAACCTGCTTAAGTAAATCTTAAAATGCATAACTTTGCGCCGTTATTGCGTGTAGATTTGCGCAGCTTAACGGAACAATCTAATTTTGAAAAGGCATGTTGATACAAGCAGTTAAATCAAAAATACACCGCGTTTCAGTAACGCAAGCGGAGTTGAATTATATCGGGAGTATTACCATTGATGAAAATTTATTGGAAGCATCAAATTTAATTGAAGGTGAACGCGTTCAGATCGTTAACATTGATAATGGTGAACGTTTGGAAACGTATGTTATTAAAGGAGATCGTGGAACGGGTACAATTTGTTTGAATGGTCCAGCGGCGAAAAAGGTTTCTGTTGGTGATAAAATCATTATTATTGGCTACGGTTTTATGGATTTCGAAGAAGCAAAATCGTTCAAACCTACGATTGTCTTTCCAAATGAAGAGACAAATCAAATTGATTAATACTTGAAAAATAAGATCATTAAAATTCTGAAAATTGTAATTCCTATTGGAATTGGAATTTACCTAACCTGGTATTTCTTTAATGGAATGGATGATGGTGATATTCAGAAAACGAAAGATGCGTTTTTTGAGGCGAATTACTTCTGGATTGCACTGAGTTTATTGGTTGCTTTCCTTGGTCATTTAAGTCGGGCATACCGTTGGCGATTTTTGCTTGAACCTTTAGGGTATAAACCTAAATTGAGCAATGCGTACCATGCAGTTATGGCTGGTTATATTATTAATTATACGATTCCAAGATCTGGCGAAGTGGCAAGAGCTGGATTGATGACCAGTTATGAGAAAATACCCTTCGAAAAAGGATTTGCAACAATTATCATCGAGCGATTGATTGATGTATTAATGCTCGGAGGAATCATCTTTTTGACAGGCCTCCTGCAAACAAAATCTGATAAATTGGATAAGATCATGACATCAGATCCTGAGGAACCTAGTTATTTGATTTGGTATATTTTAGGAGGAGCCATACTATTCGGAATTGTCGGTTTGGTTGTTTATTTCAAGAATGAAAAAGTAAAAGGATTCGTTAACGAAAAGATCATAAGTTTCTGGGAAGGTCTCAAGTCCATTTGGACAATGAAGAAGAAATGGGCGTTCATTTTCCATACGCTGTTGATTTGGTCAAGCTATATCGTCATGATTTGGTTTTCTGCACTTGCTTTTGAAGAAACTGAGAACTTACCCGTCGAGGCGCTTTTGGGTGCTTTCGTTGTAGGAGCATTTGCTGTGGCGCTGTTGCCCGGTGGAATTGGGGTCTATCCATTGTGGATCACAGGTGTGCTACTATTGTATGGTGTAGATTTCGCAGGATTTGGAATATTTATATGGGTTGTGCAAACAGGGCTTTTGGTCGTGTTAGGATTGCTTTCGTTATTTTTAATTCAACGCCAACCCAAAATTGAAATAGAACAGGAATGAAAGGACTTCGCCTAAAGCATATTGAAGACAAGCTCATGGACCACGTTTCTGCAGCTAGAAGAATTGAGACTTGGCGTTTGAAAGAGGATAAGATCGTTTTTACGAATGGTTGTTTTGATATCCTGCACAAAGGCCATGTTTCGTATTTGGCGGAAGCTGCTTCTTTGGGAAATAGGCTTGTGGTAGCACTTAATACCGACGCTTCTGTTAAAAGGCAAGGCAAAGGAGATGATCGTCCTGTAAACAATGAAGATGCAAGATCCATAGTGATGTCTGCGCTTGGATTTGTTGATATGGTCGTGTTTTTTGACAAAGACACACCGATTGATTTGATTGAAAAGCTACGGCCAGACATTCTCGTTAAAGGGGCCGACTATGATCCTGAAGAGACCGATAAAACATCGAAGTCGTACATTGTTGGTTCGGATATCGTCATCGCCAATGGAGGAGAAGTAAAGGCAATTCCACTTATTGAAGGTTATTCTACTACTGCGATAATTAGCAAGTTAAGAGAGTAGGACCAATTCTTTAGCACGTATATTTCTCGTTATAATTTGAATTGCTAATTTTGGTTCTTAAAATTTAGAATTATTATGAAAAATCTATTATTCATTTCGACATTATTAATCGGTCTTTCAGCATGTGACATGGCTGATGATTCTGACTATGAAGGTATGGCATCTGACATGTGTGGCTGTTTTAACGAGTCAACAGCAGGCCTTTCTGATGAAGGAAGAAAAGTGATTGAAGATGCTGGTGAAAACGGAATTGACACACAGACTGCTTTGATGGAGTTTACGCAAGAAGACCCGATTCAAGGAATGAAGGATGCTCAAATTTTACAAGGTCTTGGCGATGGTGATTTCATGTCTTGTGTAAATGATTTTAGAGTCAAAGTATAACGACGTTTATACAACAAGTACTGAAGCTGAAATTCAAGAGAAATTGATAGATGCAATGAAGGATGTTAAGAAGTGTAAATTAACATACGCCTTTATGAAAGGCCAACTTTAATAGCCCAATTAAAAATTTATGCTGATGCTCTAACTTGAGTGTCAGCATTTTTTATATCCAATTCTTTAGCACATATATTTCTCGTTAAATTTAAAATTTGCTAAGTTTAGGTTCTGAAATTCACTGCTATTATGAAAAACCTACCGCTTCTTGCTATGCTCCTAATTGGCCTTTTGGCATGTAATGATGCCGATGATGCCGATTACAAAGAAATGGTAACTGAAAAGTGTACGTGCTATAATGAGGCAACTGCAGACCTTTCTGAAGGAGGTAGAGAAGCTATAATTGAGGCAGGAAAGAACGATACTGATCCAGAAATAGCATTGACAGAATATTCAAATGAGAACCCAATTATAGGAATGAAAGACGGTTCGATTTTGAATGGACTTCGAAAAGGTGGGGTTTCCAATTGTCTTTCTCGCATAGAGAAGAAGTTCAAGGGTGTTAAAACGTCAGATTCCAAAGCTGAGTCAAAGGAAAAGGTAAAGAATTTGATGAAAAAGATGAAAGTTTGTGAACTGACATACGCCTTATTGAAAGACGATCTTTAGACGGAAAAACAAAATATATGCGGCCAATTCTTTAATTTAGTGTCAGTATTTCTTTAATTGTATAACAAAGCCCCTATGAAAATCTTTTTTCCAATCGTAATTTTTGTCTTTTCAACTGGATTAACTTTCGGTCAAGAATCACCTCAAACAAGCGAGGAAGTGGCAATTGTTGAGTCAGAAGTGAAAAGCGGAGTTCCTCAAGATGAAGTATATGAGAGTGTTGCAAATGACATGTGCGCTTGCTTCAATACTGCGGCAGAAGGGATTTCTGATGGAATGAGGAAGGTAATAGAAGATGCTGGGAAAAGTGGGACAAGTTTGCGGGAAGTAGTTATGGGACATGCTTCGGCAAACCCTGAACAGGGTGAAATAGATATGGGAATCATTTCAAATATGGGAGGCGATGAACTGATGAGTTGTATGGCTAAAGTTCAATCAAAGTATAAGGATACTGACATCGATAGCTCAGACGAAGTACTTATGGAATTCCTTCAAAAAGTGGATGCATGTGGATTGACATATGCTTTTCTACTGGAAGGATTGAGACAATAATTAGGAGCTTTAAATCAATACCTTACCTGTCATTTCGGTCGGTTGAGTAACACCCAATCGAGATAAAATTGTAGGCGCAACATCAGCTAATATTCCATCTTGTATCGTCACGTTTGTTTCATTTTTTGAAACAAAAACAACGGGAACTGGGTTCAATGAGTGTGCTGTATTAGCCGAGCCGTCTGGATTTACTGCATAATCGGCATTTCCGTGATCGGCAATAATGATAAATTCGTAATTCTTTTCTAAGCCTGCTTCCACGACGTCTTTCAAACAACCATCAACCGTTTCAACCGCTTTTTGAATGGCTTTGTAGTCGCCCGTGTGGCCAACCATGTCTGGATTCGCAAAGTTCAAACAAATGAAATTTGGCGATTGGGAATTGATGTTATTCACAATTTGATCTCTCACTTCTGGAGCGCTCATTTCAGGTTGCAAATCATACGTCGCGACCTTTGGAGAATTGACCAATAATCTGTGTTCTCCTTCAAATTCCTGTTCCCTTCCTCCACTAAAGAAGAATGTAACGTGCGGGTATTTTTCGGTTTCTGCAATTCGCACCTGCGTTTTACCGTCTTTTTCAAGAACTTCGCCCAACGTCATTGCTAGATTATCCTTTTCAAAAATCACATTGACGTTTTTAAAAGTCCTATCGTAATTGGTCATCGTGAAATATGAAATGTCCAAAGCGGCCATGTTGAACTCGTGCAGGTCTTTCTGTGTTAATGCAATAGAAATCTCTCTTGGTCGATCTGTTCTAAAGTTGAAACAAATCACGACATGGCCGTCCTTGATCGATCCTTCTTTTGAAATCACACAAGGTTCAATGAATTCGTCTGTCGTTCCTTCTGCATAAGAAGCTTGAACGGCCTCGCTTGCAGAGCTAAATTCTTTTCCATTGGCATGAATCATTACATCATACGCTTTTTTAATGCGTTCCCAACGGTTGTCTCTATCCATCGCGAAATACCGTCCTACAACAGACGCTATTTGGACATTCGTTCCTTCAATTTCATTTTCTAATTCTTGAATAAATCCAAGTCCGCTTTTTGGATCGCAATCTCTTCCGTCTGTAAAAGCATGAATAAATGATTTTTCGATTCCGAAATCCTGCGCCATTTTGCAAAGCGCGTACAGATGTTTTTGTGAGCTGTGAACTCCGCCTTTCGATACCAATCCCATAAAATGTATGGGTTTGCCTGAATCTTTGGCTTCCGAAAATGCTTTTAAGAGCATCTCGTTTTTGAAGAAATCTCCTTCACGAATGGATTTATTTATGCGTGTAAGTTCTTGATATACAATTCTACCAGCGCCAATGTTTAAATGACCCACTTCTGAATTGCCCATTTGCCCGTCTGGTAATCCAACGTCTTCTCCACTCGTCAGTAATGTTGCGTTTGGGTAGTTTTCAATCAACGAATCCATGTATGGAGTCTTGGCGTGGAAGATTGCGTCTGAATTGGATTTGTCTCCAATTCCCCATCCATCAAGTATTATCAATCCAACGTGTTTAGACATCTTACATTTTTATTTGAAAATTCGTACCCTTCGGTTCGTTGTCCATACATGCAATTGTTCCATTTTGAATTGCGATTAATTCTGCAACAATGTACAATCCAAGTCCCGTTCCTTTTTGAGAACGCGTTTCTTCATTCTCGGCTCTGAAAAACTTAGTGAATACCTCAATTTTATGTTCTTTTAGAACCCCAGGACCTAAGTCCCGAACACCAAATGCGGTTTGTGTTCCTTCTTTTCTAGCATATAAGATAATGTCTTCTGCCTTTCCAGCATACTTCAATGCATTCTCAACTAGATTATTCAAAATGGTTTCCGTCATTTGATAATCAGCATTGATTTGTAATCCTTGCGTTACTTCTGTTTTGATGTTTGAAACACCTGAAATTGTATTGAAACGGATTTTTACTTGCTCAATTAACAAACTTAAATCGAAGGGTTCTTTGGTAGGAGGGAGCGCCTTGTTTTCCAATCGAGATGCATTTAAAATATTATCGATCATGCGCTCAAGTCGCGTGTTCTCATCGATTGCTTTTTGCAGAATCTCGTTGGTTTGATCCTTTGAGAGATCACGCTTTCGAACGGTTTGAATGTATAGCTTGTTTGCGGCCAAAGGCGTTTTTAACTCGTGCGTTACAGACAGTAAGAAGTTCTTTTGACGGTTCGATAAAAGCAATTCTTTTTTGATTGTACGGCGAATCATCCAGATTCCAACAAGTAGAAGCGATAGGAAAACGGCTCCTTCGCCCATAATCATTGTAACGCGTTGGGAAATTAACTTCGACTCAACATTTAATTCATTCGTTAATTCAATGAGGTGATATCCCCACCAAACGAATTGCACAACAACGTAAACACTTAAGATATAAAATATGAGTGCCGTCTGTCTGTTCATGTTTTGTCTTTAATACGCTCTTTCGTTTTTCCCTTCTTTCCAGTTGATGAATGCTTTATTTACAACCTTATTCCCACCTGGTGTTGGGTAATTACCTGTAAAATACCAATCTCCTTTGTTATCTGGGCAAGCATTATGAAGATTTTCAACTGTTTGATAGATAATATCTACTGGAGTTGAAACCGTTGGAGGCGTTAATAACTCACTAATTTTGCGAGAAATTTCATCGTCCGTAAACGGAGCGTATAATTCTTGAACGTAATTTTTAATTTGCTCTTTTGGTAAATTTTCTTGGTCCTTAGATTTCTTGTAAACCGTATCAATCAAGTAAATCATATTCCGATCGTGAAGCAAAGCTATACACGCTTCAAAAGCAATAAAATCACCCATTTTGGCCATGTCAATTCCGTAACAATCTGGGTAACGAATTTGAGGAGCCGATGAAACAACAACAATTTTCTTTGGATCAAGACGGTCTAAAATTCTCAAAATAGATTGCTTCAAGGTTGTTCCTCTTACAATACTATCATCGATAATTACAAGGTTGTCAGTTCCTCTGTTTACACTCCCGTAAGTGATGTCATAAATGTGAGCAACTAGGTCGTCACGTGAATCATCTTGAGTAATAAACGTTCTCAGTTTCGCATCTTTAATTGCAATTTTCTCAATTCGAGCACGCTGCAATAAGATTTCACGAATGTCCTTTTCAGAAGGATTGGCACCAAGAGCCGTTAAGCTTTTGATTTTCTCTTCGTTTAAGTGATCTTCCAATCCTTTCACCATTCCGTAAAACGAAACTTCTGCCGTATTTGGAATAAAAGAAAACACTGAATTTTTAAGATCATTATCTATTCTTTCAAGAATTTGAGGAACAACATTCTTCCCTAATTGTTGACGTTCTTTGTAGATGTCTACATCACTACCTCTAGAAAAATAGATACGCTCAAATGAACATTTCGCTTCAACTTTAGGCTCGTTAATCAACGTTTCAGTGATCTTTCCATTCTTTTTGATAATCAACGCGTGACCCGGTTTGATTTCCTTAATCTGATCTGCTTGTAAATCAAATGCCGTTTGTATCACTGGTCGTTCAGACGCAACAACACAAATTTCATCATCTTCATACCAATAAGCAGGACGGATACCAGAAGGATCTCTAAGAACAAATGAATCTCCATGTCCTAAAAGCCCAGCCATAGCGTATCCACCATCCCAATCTTCGGATGCTTTTCTCAATACCTTTTGAAGGTCTATGCTTTCAGCAATTTTGCTGTAAACTTCAGAATTACTATAACCCTGAGGCTTTAATTTTTTATACATTTCGTCATTTTCCGCATCTAGGAAATGACCAATTTTTTCAAGTACAGTAACCGTATCTGATTTTTCTTTTGGATGCTGTCCAACGTGTAAAAGATCTTCAAACAACTCATCAACATTGGTCAAGTTGAAGTTTCCAGCAACAACTAAATTTCTTGTGATCCAGTTGTTCTGTCTTAAGAACGGATGGCAACTTTCAATTGAATTTCTTCCAAACGTACCGTATCTCAAGTGACCTAAGAATAATTCACCCGTAAATCCCGAGTTTTTCTTCAAATAGTCAACATCTTTTAGGTGCTCAGGATTCTCTTTTCCAATTTTTTCAAACTTAGCATTGATATAATCGAATATATCTTGGATCGGTTTGCTATCAATTGATCTGTATCGAGAGATATACCTTTCTCCAGGCGACATGTCAAATTTGATGTTCGCAACTCCAGCGCCGTCTTGTCCACGGTTGTGCTGTTTTTCCATTAATAAATGCAGCTTATTCAGCCCGTAGAAGGCCGTGCCGTATTTGTCAACGTAATATTGTAAAGGTTGTTTTAAACGAAGAAGTGCGATTCCGCATTCGTGTTTTATTGGATCACTCATTGTTGGAACGTGTAAATTCGGTACGAATTTACGTATAATAAATCGACCAACTGAGCAATAATTGCGGCATTGTTTTAATCCTTTCCCTTAGGCAACCATTTGGGTATTTAAAACGTATATATATAGCAGGTTACACAATAAGTCAGGCATAATTATTGTTTGCATGTTTAATCGAACTAAATATTGTATTTTGAGCTTATAGTGAAACAATTCGTACTCTCCATATTTCTAATGTTCTTTGGTGGCTTTAATTTGCTGGCCCAAGATGTGTGGATGCACCCTAATGCAGGGCAATGGGATGATCGAATCGAGTACAAGGTGGAACTCAACACGGGGGACATGTACATCGAGAAAGATGGGTTTACTTATAACTTGAGTGATGTAAATGAACGCGCCGGACATGATCACGGATCGGAAGGCCATGTTCACGATAAAGAAGTCATCAAAACACATGTGATCAAATCTAAGTTCATTGGTTCAAATTGGAACGGTGTTGTAGTGGAGGAAAATAAATCTGGCTTTTATCGGAATTACATTCAAGGATCGGATAAAAGCAAATGGAAATCAAAATTATATAGTTATACCAATCTAGATTTAATCGATTATTATACAGGAATTGATTTGTTAATGGACGGTACGATAGGGGGATTGAAGTATTCGCTTAGAGTTGCACCGAATGTTGATGTAAATCAAATCGTGATGAATTACACTGGGCAAGACAGTCTTTACCTTGATGAAATTGGAGATTTACATGTGATTAATCGTTTTGGTGAAATGGTTGAGACGGCACCTAAAGCTTGGTTAGAAGAGAACCATAGAAAAATTCAAGTTGAATTTAAAATTGATGGCAATAACGTGACATTTAATTTTCCGGATGGATATGATGAATCAAAAACGTTATTGATAGATCCAGATTTAACCTTTTCAACTTTTACTGGTTCTTCTGCTAACAATTGGGGTATGACAGCAACTCCTGACGCCAATGGGAATCTCATTGGAGGAGGGACAGTATTTGGATTGGGGTACCCTACTACGGTTGGTTCGTTGGATTTGACTTTTAACGGAGGAACTGTGGATGTAGGAATAACAAAATTTTCAGCTGATGGATCGTCATTAATTTATTCGACGTATATCGGTGGCTCGGGAGATGAAACTCCTAATAGCATGGTTTCAGCAGCCAATGGTGAGTTGTTTATTTTTGGGCTAACGTCTTCTTCAAATTTCCCTGTTGCTGGAGTTCCATATGATGCTAGTTACAATGGCGGACCGAATTTGAGTCTAGGTAATACTGCAAATGGATTGGGATTTAGCGCTGGATCTGATTTGTATATTGCTCGGTTAAGTGCTGATGGATCTACGATGTTGGCTGCAACTTATATAGGAGGATCAGGGAATGATGGATTAAATGATTCAGGACTCAAATACAATTATGGTGACCAGTTTAGAGGAGAGATTATCCTAGATGATAATGGATTTGTTTACGTTTCTTCAACATCGCAATCTGTCGACTTTCCTACTGTGTCAGGAACGCAAGGTTCATTAAACGGGACGCAAGATGCAGTTGTGTTTAAAATGCCAATTGCTTTGAACTTGTTGTCTTGGTCTACTTACTTTGGAGGATCTGGGGTTGAAACTGGGAATTCAGTTCAAATTGGAAACAATGGAGACGTGTTTATCGCTGGTGGTACAACGTCATCCACATTGCCTTTTAATTCAGGTTACGACCAGTCGTATGGTGGTGCAAGTGATGGTTATTTGGCTAGATTCAATGGTGTCAATGGTGGGATACTATCCGGGACATATATTGGTTTGGGAGAATATGATCAAGCCTACTTTGTTCAATTGGATATAGATGATAATGTATATGTTCTTGGTCAAACGGAATCTGATCTTGGAATTACTGCTGGGCAATTCGGACACGCCAATTCAGGGCAATTTATTTGGAAATTTGATCATAACCTTGCTTCTCCTCAATGGAAAACAATGATAGGGGCAAGTACGGGGCATGTCGAAATTTCGCCTACTGCATTTTTAGTTTCAAATTGTTACGATATTTATTTGTCTGGTTGGGGCGGTACTTTAAATACCAGTGGTTTGGCGATTAATTCTAGCACCACTGGCTTTCAAGTGACGAGTGATGCTGAACAAACCACCACAACAGGTGGGGATTTCTATATAATGGTTTTAGATGAGGACGCGACAAACTTAAAATATGCGACCTTCTTTGGAGGAGCAACGGCAGCTGATGACCATGTTGATGGTGGTACGAGTAGGTTCGATAAGTCTGGACGGATTTATCATGCTGTTTGTGCGTCTTGTGGGCCCAATTTGTTTAATGGATTCAGTACAACGCCTGGAGCGTGGTCAAATACAGCTCCTGCAACGAACTATGCTTGCAATATGGCGTGTTTCAAATTTGAATTGAGTACAACTGAAGCGATTGTGTCCACTCCAGATCCAATTGTGTGTCTACCTGATCCCGTTATTTTCAATAACAATAGCGCAAACGGAAATGCATTTTTCTGGGACTTCGGTGATGGGAATTTTTCGAATGACATCAACCCATCGCATCTATATGGTGGCCCTGGGAACTATACCGTAACGCTTGTAGTAACGGATACAAATGAATGTTTTAGCTCGGATTCAGTTGAGTTTCTGATTATAATTGGTGATTTTAACGGAGGTGTTGTTACACCGCCAGGCCCAATTTGCCCAGGAGATTCATATCAACTGGAAGCCTTCGGAGGTGTTGATTTTGTTTGGACACCTGCTGCGAATTTAGACGACCCGAACATTGCCACGCCAACTGCAACATTGACGCAAACAACTGACTTTATGGTAATCATTTCTGATAGTTGTGGAATTGATACCGCTTATGTTACTGTTCCAGTTCATATTGTAACCAGCGTAATTTCTAACGATACCAGTATTTGTATTGGGGATAATGTTCCTTTGTTTGCAACTGGAGGCGCGACGTATGAATGGTCGCCAGGGACTTATCTTGATGACCCATTCTCAGCAACTCCTATAAGTACACCGTTGTTTGATGTTTCTTATACGGTAGAAATAACAACAATCGACGGTTGCGTATTGACTGATTCTGTTGATATTGATGTCTACTATACACCACCTGTACCGATTATGCCGGATGTACTGCAAATGTGCGAAGGCGCTTCCATTGATATAACTGTTGGAGGAGCTCAAACCTATTTCTGGTACCCGAACAGCAATATAAACTTTATAGATACGAATGTGGTTACCGTAAATCCACCCGTTGATTTCACGTATTATTGTGATTTTACAAATGCCTGCGGAACTACTATTGATAGTGTTTTAGTCGAAGTTATTGTTTCGAATATTACTGCAGGAACCGATACAACCATTTGTCCTGGAGAAACAACACCGATTTGGGCACAAGGTGGAGTTAGTTATCAATGGTCACCCTCTCAAACATTAAGCGCATCGAATACTTCATTGGTTTATTCAACTCCCACTGAGCCAACTATGTATTACGTAATTGGAACAGATCAATACGGTTGTATAGATACGGCGTCGGTATTTGTGGATCTGTATCCTCAACCATTTATTCAAACGAGTCCAGATGTATATGCTTTCTTGGGAGATGCAGTGCCCTTGTCAGCTACGAGTACAACTCCGGGTCCATACGAATGGTATCCAACAGAATTCTTGACGTGTGTCGTTTGTGTAAACCCTGTGGCCAATCCGGATCAGAATTATACGTATTCGGTTACTTATACGGATAACAACGGATGTTCAGCTTCAGATAGTGTAAACATCTTTTACGATCCAATTATTTGGGTTCCAAATACATTTACACCAGGGAATGGAGATGATCACAACAATTTGTTTTACGCAAAAGGTGGAAATATTAAAACCTTCGAGATGTTGATTTTCGACCGATGGGGTGAGTTGATTGTGACATTAATCGATTTGGAAGAATCATGGGATGGAACCTATAAAGGATTAAATTGTCAGGATGGAACTTATATATGGAAAGTAACGATAACGTCTTTTGAGGATGAGGAATCCATATATAACGGCCACGTCAATCTGCTCAGATAGATTACAGATTTATTCAAGGTCTTTCCACCAATTTATACTTTCTTTTGAATCCGAAATTAATTCTCCAATTTTTGGAACTAGGTATGGTACCTTCTGCTCTTGGCAAGCTTCTACAAATTTTTCCACAGGTTCTTTCCAATGGTGATCTGAGAGCGTAAAACTTCCCCAATGAACAGGCATAAGTATTTTGGCTTTTGCGTCAATACCGGCCTGAACACTTTGAAGGGGAAACATATGAATCGATTCCCATAATTTGTTGTATTGGCCGCATTCCATAAACCCAATGTCGAATGGACCCAATCGCTCTCCGATTTCTTTAAAGTGCTTTCCATAGCCACCATCGCCGCTGAACCAAATATTTTCTGTTTCACTCTTAATTACCCATCCGCCCCAAAGTCCTTTGAATCGATCTCTAATTCCACGTCCAGAAAAATGTCTAGAAGGCGTGAAGGTTATCTTTAAACCATCAAGGACTTCTTCTTGCCACCAATCAAACTCAGTAATCAGATTTGGATCTATCCCCCAGCTAATGAGATGCCTCGCAACTCCTAGCGCAACAAAGTACTTTTTGACTTTAGGTTTAAGTAGTTGCATACTTTTTAAATCCAAGTGATCGTAATGATCATGCGACATAATTAGTAAGTCGATTTCGGGGATCTCTGCAATAATGTCTGTCGATATGGTGTTATAACGTTTAATCTTGAATGGTGCGATCGGCGCAGCATCCATCCCAAGCATTGGATCGATAAGAATCTTTTTGCCTTGAATATTAATTAAAATAGTCGAGTGCCCATACCAAATGAACTTTGACATTTCAGATGGAGCAAGGAATTCTGTTTTGTCGATTGGGAGGTGTGGTATTAACTGTTTTGGTTCATGGCTTTTTCTCTTGAACAGCTGATTGTAAATCATACGTGGAATCGCCCGAAAAGGGATGTCCATGTTTGTTTCCTCTAAATTGTTGAATTTCTTTCCGTCCCAGTGCTCTGAATTGGCATATTCTGAAATTTCCAATGCAGTAATTTTCCCACCATATTGATTGCTCATTTCGGTTGTGCTTTTAACAAGAATTGCTGAGTTTGGATTGAAGAATAGTTGTGTTAATCCTGTTAAATGAAACGTTCATCAACTTCCATAACATGTGAACAGTTATCGCATGTTCTCAACTCTTCAGAAGCGTAGAATGATCTAAACCTTGAGATAAAGTCATGCTCTATGTCTTCAAGTGAGAAGCGGTATTCATGAAGTTTATGATTGCACTCATCGCAGAACCACATTAATCCATCTGTTAAATCTGTTCCCTTTCGAACGCGTTCTATAACAAGTCCAACCGTGTTGGCACCGCGAACTGGATTGTGTGGGATATTTGAAGGGAGTAAGAAGATATCTCCTTCTCGAATAATAATCTCTTTTGGCTGCCCGTTGTCTTGAACCGTTACGGTGATGTCACCTTCCAATTGATAGAAAAGCTCTTCACTTTCATTGAAGTGATAATCTTTACGCGCGTTAGGTCCGCCTACGATCATTACGATAAAGTCACCGGCTTGAACATATAAGTTCTTATTACTAACAGGTGGTTTTAATAAATCGCGATTGGCTTCAATCCATTCTTTAAGGTTAAAAGGAGCTAACATAAATATTGGTTTTAAACTTGTTACGTAAAGTTAGAAAATATCGGGCATAAAAAAGCCCTTTCAAATAAATGAAAGGGCTTTAAGATATTTAGAAAGTCCCAATGGTCACATTGCTGTTCCCAATAGAAAACTTTTCGTTCTCTTACTGTTTAACAACTCTGAATGTTTTCTCAGCATTGTCATTGAACAAGCGAATCATATAGATTCCAGTTTCAAGATTTGCAAGATTAACTTCAGTTGTTTCAGTTCCGTTAATTGCTCCAGCTTGAGTAGCAATAACTTTTCCTTTAAGATCAGTTAACTCCATGTTGAATACTTCACTTGACCCTTCGTTAGAAATGTAAACCATTCCAGTTGTTGGGTTAGGGTGAATATCCATACCGTTGAAGAACAAGTCTTGAAGGTTCAAGTAATCACATGTGAAATCAACATCAACAATAATATTTGCTGTGTCATCAGGACAAACTCCGTTTCCAGTAATGTAATCGTAGTTGTACTGACCAGGGATAGCAGCTGTTGTAATTGCAGTTGTAGTAACCACAATGTTTAATGGATCGTACCATGTACCACCTAAATCAACGTTTCCACCTAATCCGTCCAATAAATCAATTGGTTCGTTCTGACATGCAGTGATTGTTCCATCTAAACCAGCAGAAGAAGGTGCATAGATCTCAACCATAGTCGTTATAGTATCAGCAGCACATCCTTCAGTTACAACATAATTGAATCCAAATTGTTGTGATGCTAAACCAGCAGACATAAAGATAGGATCATTGAAACCAGCAGTTGGAATATCTTCTGTCCAAACACCTCCAGCGTCATTTCCTGTAATGTTTGTGAATAAATCAATCGAGTCACCAAGACAGATATTAGCTAAACCATTGTCAGTTCCAGCAGATATAACTATTTCAGTAAGACTAATTGAATATTGTCCAAGAATTCCAGCTCCACCGTTACTCCATGAGTCATTTAAAATGTAATATGTTTGCCCCGGTGTTAATCCACATATAGTGAAGTTCGGTGCAATTTTAAATGCTAATGGTGCATCCGTTTGATCAGAAGCGGCAACAAGGTTCATTGCTGAAAGAACTGAACATGATGAATCAGTTTCAAAGATAGCCACTTGACTTGCGAAGAAATCTTCATCAACACCACTATAAGTCATACTTCCAGAAGCTGGTGCAACGAATGTAAACCATGTAGTGTTTTCAATAGCTGTTGATAATGGTCCCCATCCTAATTGTGGAAGGTTCGTACCATTAAATCCAGTAGTTGGAGGAGTAACTGAAGCCGTTTCTTCAGGTGTAACAGTAGCTCCTGTGTTATCGAAAGTATAAACAGTTCCATCAACTGCTAACATCTCAGCTCCACAAACAGTATCGTTTGATAAAGGCATGATGAAAGTAATTGGTCCAACCCATCCTGATGAATCAGAAGGACATAATGCTTGAAGGTAAACTTGGTAAACACCACCCGCCAACAAAGACACGTCTTCAGTTGTATCGGTAAAGTTGTTATCAAGACCAACCATAGTTCCTGTTCCAGGTGTAAATCCAGTCCATCCATACTCAATGTCAAATCCTACTGAAGGATATCCAACATTTTCAGTCCAAGCCCATGATGTCATTAATGAATCGACAGCAGTTGTCGCGCCAAAAGCAGTTGGGTTTGCACAATTTGGAAGTGTACAGAATGTACCCATTAGCCCATCTGATTGAAGGGTAAGGTTACAGTCAGCATAGATGTAAACATCGTAACAAGTAATGTCATCCAATCCTGGGATAATCAATACTGGAACCGTTGTTTGAATTGAAGTTCCAGTTCCAGGTAAAAATCCTACTATTCCGTACTCAACAGTCCAGTTCGTTTCACTAGCTAAACCTGATCCCCAAGTTATTGCTGCTTCGTCTGTAGTTGTATAAGTAACTGAGTAGTTAACTGGTGCAGGACAATCCGTGTAGTAGTATTTAATACATGAGTTGTTCTCTAAGTATGTCGCGTTATTGAAAGAGATGTCGATGTCTTGGTTTGGTCCAGCCAATCCAATTGTCGCAGAAGCGCCATTATCAAACCCTACATCAGATCCACCAAACTCAGAATCATCATATATAGTATAAATCTCTCCAGTAGCTTCATCAATGTGAATTTGGTAAGTAATTACCTCAGTCGCACTTGGTGAAGGCCAGTAACTTTGGTTGTTCCATTGAACAATGAAAGTTTGGTTTCCTGGTGTACCTACAGTTTCGAAAAATGCATCTCCGAAATCGATGTCAAGATCATCCCAGAAAGCGTAAACGCCATCTGCAGCTCCACCAATTGTTCCGTTACCGAAACCTAGAGTTCCAGTTAGTGTACCAATTAGAAGTGCACCATTTTCTGCAATTGTTACTTGATCCGTAAGTGAACCTTGAAATAATAAAGAGAAAGGCATTGTAACACCAAGTTCAGCATCATCTACTAAGTTAGCTGCTGTACCAGTAGCTGAGATGTCAATGAACCCAAGACCACACTCAGTATTCGTTACCATGTACTCACCTTGGTTGTATGTATTGAATACAATCGGTCCAACCATTGAAGAAGAATCAGTAGGTCCACAAACAGATGTGATATAAACATCATAGAAAGTGTTAGGCAATAACCCTACAATAGAATCAGGGTTTTGAATTGTTACTTGAATCGTTCCCGTTCCCGGAATAAATCCTGTAGGACCGTATTCTAATTCCCAAGTAGTTGCAGAACCATTTTCTGTCCAAGCGAACTCAGCAGAGTTAGTATCAGCAACAACAAGGTTGAATGGGCTAGGTGCAGGGCACGTAATACAAGTTTCAACTTGAACCAAGTCAATAGACATATCACCTTCGAAAGAAGGTCCAGCAGCAGCGTATGAGAATTCAACATAAATTTGTTGACCTAAGTAAGCCGAAATATCAACACCGATTTGTTCCCATGCTTGACCAGCAGTTGTTTGGTATTGACCAGTCCAAGAGAATTCCGTTGTAAACGGTCCACCAGGGGCATTACCAATACCAACATTTAAAGTGCCCATATCATCACCGAATGCGTGCATGAAAAATGATAATTCAGCCTCTGTAGAACCAGAAGTTAAATCAATCATTGGCGTTACCATTGAAGCAAGAGCAGTTGAACCTGAAGCTTCGTATTCAGCATACGTAGTTCCACTTGCAGGTCCAGAAGGTCCTGTTCCTGTAGAGTTTCCTCCAGGGGAAGCAGTTGGGTAATCCCATTGTCCTGCACCAGTACCGATATTACCAGTCCAACCTGTTCCAGTTTCCATGTCATCAGAGAAGATCATTGTTGCAAATCCAGCACCACAAGTTACTCCTGTAGGAGCATTGAAAGTAGTTGTAAATGAGAATGGTCCAGCCCATGCAGATAAGTCACCTCCACCACAATCAACTTGAATGTAGAATTCATAAGATGTTGCAGCATTCAAACCACCAACTATTTCAGGGTTGTTAGATGTACCCATTACTTGAGTACCAGTTCCAAGAGTGAATCCAGTCATACCGTATTCAACATTGTAAAGACCTGCACCGTTAGGATCTGTCCAACCAAGATCAGCTCCACTAGAAGTGATGTTAGCTGCAGATAAAGCAGTAGGAACAAAACAAGTTGGAGGCATTGTAGAATAAATAGTAGGTGATGAAACACAGAATCCCCATCCCCAAGTACTAGAAGCGTCATAGCTTAATCTGTATTGGAAACCAGCTAACTGAGTACCAGTGAATCCTGAGATGTCAAGGATAGAACTCGTTACGATTGGTGCAGCAATTGCAGCACACCATCCACCTGTTAAAGCACTGTTGTCAGGAAGAGCTTCCCAAGTAACCCACATTGCAGCATCTGCATCGTACCATTCTAAATCGAATGTAGTACCTAAGTTGTAGTTGTAATCGTAGTCCACATTGATCCAAGTTTCTCCACCACCAGCAACGGCAGTAAGGTCAATAATTGGAGATGCAACATCAATAAGGTCAGTTGAACCGTTTCCAGCACCATCATCATCGTAGCTAAAATTAGCATCCGTTGTTGTTGGATTGGCCAAA